>CAYJTX010000151.1:0-7806 GCA_964372615.1 uncultured Bacteriovoracaceae bacterium
TTCAAAATCACGGTCAAGCGCTCAGACGAAGGTTTGCGAACCGAGGTGAAGGTCGCCTGTAAATGAAATGGATCGGAATTCTCGTCATCCTCACGGCGTCTGCCGCGCTCGCGCATAACCACGACCACGGTGGACAAGGGCATGGACACGAGCACGAGGTCCTGGGGCCGCCGGCCGATGTTATTGAAGGCGTCATGGGCGGACTTGGCGCCCCCGTGCCTACGCTCCCCGCGCCGAGACCGGGCGCCGTGGCGGGAACTCCCTGTGGGAGCCCGGCGCCGGTCGCAGTGCCCCCGCCGGCCGGTCCTATCCCCGACGGACAGACCTGGATCGCCGGCTCGCCGGACTGCTCGACCCACACGGATCCCATGATGCAGGTGGTGCAGCTCGATACGGACACTTACGTTCTGAGACAGAGCCCCTGCGCTCACCGCGAGGCGCCGTTTCTCTACCTATTCTTCGGAGACGACAAGGCTTACCTCCAGGATACCGGCGCGACCTCGGATGCGCGCACCAACCCCGTCGCCGGAATCGTCCAACGCCTCATCGCGGAACGAGCCGCGCGCACGGGTCGGCCACCGGTCAAGCTCATGGTCGGGCATTCGCACGGCCATGGTGACCATGTGGCGGGTGACGGTCTCTTCGCCGGCATGCCGAACACGACCGTGATCGGAACAACCGCGGCCGCCCAGGCCAGCGCCTTCGGAATCACCCGATGGCCGAACGAGGTCGGACGAATGGACCTTGGCGGACGAGTCCTCAGCGCCATCCCCATCCCGGGTCACGAACCGTCGAGCATCGCGGTTTACGACGAGCGAACGCGCGCGCTCCTCACGGGCGACACGCTCTATCCCGGCCGTCTGTATATCGACGACTGGCCGAGCTACCGTCGAAGCATCGCGCGACTCGACGACTTCACCCGGACTCACCCGGTCGGCCAGGTCCTCGGCTGCCACATCGAAATGTCGGCGACGCCCGGTCAGGACTACCCTTACAGTGCCCAGCATCACCCAAACGAGCACGGCCTCGTGCTGAACGCGGGCCACGTTCACGAGCTCCGCACGGCGGTCGACGCCATGGGTGACAACCCGAGACGGGAGGTTCACGGTGACTTCATCATCAGCCCATAGGCTCGCGCTCCTGGCGGGCGCGACCTGGATCACCTGGCAAGCGTCGCGCGCCGAAATGCTCGATCCGGCGATCGCGGACCTGCCCGATCAGGCCCGGCAGGCCGCAGCTTCCCTCGCACCGGGCCCGGGAGCCTCGCCCTGCGCCTCGGACGCGGCCCCGAACATTCCACCTTCAAGCGACCCGCCGTCGACGCATGGAATGCTCCTCTTCGGCCGGGAGCGGTTCTACGTTTCTCACCTCCCGATGTTTCATTCGCCCCACGACTATCAGGCCATCCTGGAGGTCGAGATCGACCCTGCCTCGCGCGCGCTACTTGAAGCGGACCGCGCCGCGAACCCGGGGCGGTACCACACGATCGTCCCGGAGAGCATGGTGCTTCCGGACGTCGTCCGTGAGCGGCGCTCCTTTCGTGCGGATATCGCGAGTGGTCACTTCGAAAGAGGCGGGCAAACCATCGGCGCCGGCATTCAGTTCCAAATCAAGCGAGTAGTCTATTTCAAGAAATTCCGCCCGACCGATCCCCGCCCGACCGCGTCCCGGCAGGTCCTCTTCGGAACTCCGGACGACGCCTACGTCGCCCACGACATCACCCGCCCGCCCGATTTCGACCAGATCTCCCAGGTGTCGGTGAAAAGTCAGGCTCTACGCCAGCGGTTGGCGACCGAGACGAGTGTCCCGCTGGACATCCCTGGAACTCCGGACACGACCGCGCTTACCTCCGGGCAGCCGGTCAGCGTTCAGCCGCGTACTCCGCCCGGTGCCGCCCCATCGATGCTCACGCCCCAGACGATCTACACCGAACGCGGAGATCTCGAGTAGGACTATAGGGGGGGCTATTGATCGGGATGCGAACTCGCATCAGCCCTTCTCAGCCCGAGGCGGGCGGCGGAGAAGAGGTGGGTTGGCTACCCCGGGGGGGCTGGGGTTTATCAAGCTGGAATGTCGGGAATGCCCACGGCCGCGACAGTCTCCTGGCGCCAGAGATTACAAAAAAGCTTCAAGGACAGACAGGCGTCGCCGGCGGATCGATGCCCAGGCGACGCCGCTCCGCCTCAGGTAAATTTCGAAACTCGGTCAGGGTGACTAAAGCGCGAACGCTATCGATCGTGCCGGGTCCAGGAGGCGGAGGGCTCGCCAACAGAGAGCAGTAGAAGGAATGCGTCTTCTCGTAGGTCGATCGGCTCATGATGTCGGTCATCGAGAGAACACCCTGGTAGTGGTCGGAAAAGCGGGTTCTCAGACTCGCGTCAGCGACGTAGTCCCCTTTCATCTTAAGTGTGACTGCGAGCCGCTGGGTGAAATAACTATAGAGGCAACGCATGCCCGCCTGAGTGTTGGCCGTCTCGTTGTTGGGGAGCCCCAGCGCAGTCAAGCACTGCTGCTTGACGCTGATGAGCCGCACCACCTCGGGGTCATATTGGTAAAAAATCGGCGAAAGCTCAGGTAGGCCTTTGCACGCGCTGAAAGAACCGAGCCCCTGGTTCGGGTAGTTCATGCAGATATTGCAGTCCTGCTTAGACGGCTTGGGCGAGAAACAAAGCGACTCGCAGGCGTAAATGCGATCGAAGTGACTATTGCCTTGGTTATGAATATCGCCGGGCTGATTGTCTATTGCGCGATCAGGCCCGAGGGCGCTCGAAAGGTGCATGAACTCATGACCCAGGACCGACAGCGTGAGCTCGCTCGTGTCAGTCCGCCAGATATTGACGTGCATGGGTCGAGCGCTGGCGTTGACATCGGCGACGGCCGACGGAATCCCCGGATTCAGGCCGGGATGGCATTGTACGTCGATACCACCACCATGGACGGCCTCGCCCAAGGTGTCGATGAGAGCTCCCCAGAGGGCGGCGTTCTTGTACTTCCCAACTGCTGGGCTCACGCACGAACGAAACTGCGCCATCACATTCCGGAACTTTCCAGAAATCGCAGCGGGCGTGCTGGTTCCGGTGCAATCGGCTTTTTCTATTTTCAGGCCCGTGCCGCTGAAATACTGCGAATCATTCGAACATGCGAAGGGCGTGATCGTGGCACCAAACACCAGCGCCGATCCCGCGTGGACCGCGAACCCATAGCTTCCCATCGAAGCCACACAGGCACGCAAGTCTGAGCTGCCTAGAACGCAATCCAAGTAATCTCCCACATAGCTGTCCTGCAAATTCAGTGGCTGAACCGAAATGACAGGCTTTCCGGCGCTGATATCAGTGACTGTCACGGTCCCACGGCTGTGGTCAGGAAGGGCTTCGCGAACCAGAACCCAGTCCCCGCCCCTGGCCTCCAGTAGGCGCTCGCTGATGATCTCTCCCTTTTTGGATAACTCCTGCCGAAGCTCGTGGTCAAAGACACCGTTTCGCCGAGTCGACGTTTTGCGAACAATGCGATCGGATGTGAAGTTCACGATTTCGTCATATTGGCCATCAAAGTCGAGATCGTACCGGACGGCGTGCAGATTTCCGCGAGCGTCGAAAACTCGTTCCGCGTCGACCCTTCCGTCACCATTGCGGTCCAGCAGCGTCGCTTTCGACAAAACAGCCAGGAGTCCATCATCGATCGCGCTTCGAGATGCCCCTTGGGAAACCTCGGGTGGCAGCGCCAAAATAATGGCCAGCCCTGCAAAGCATGCCAAGAACTTCACTCGGGAGCTGGGATAGGTCACCCAACCAGTTTCACACGGGAATCGTCTGAGGCTCGGAGCTGCTTCGAGCGAGACCTCGGAAATAGGCATGCTTATCCGAAAAGCGTGCGCATAAGCGAAGCCACATTTTCGTCGGGCCCGCGCGGCGGCCGGGTTGCTTGCGAGGTACCTCACCCCCCACAAGGATATCGGAACCAGATCCGAAAAGCGCTGGCTGGCTTGCGCAGGCCCGGCGAAGCCGGGTGGCGGGTCACGCCTCAGAATAGGGGTTGGGGTCCGATTCTAGCTCGCGATAAGAAGAGTTATCGCGAATAGAGGGACATCCCAGCCCCCGGAGCCCAAGGCAGGCGGGTCGTGTTATCTTACCGCTGCTTCCTCGCTCGAGAACGGGCCTGAGAGAAACTGCCGGCACTCTCCGCACTCGTAGCCTGAGATCCACGACCCCTCATCACGGTGGTCACCTCGTCTTCGCGCCACGCCCGTGCTAAGGCGCACCCATGACTCTCGCCCACGGGGCTGCTTTCGTCATCCTCCCAGTCCTGAGCGCCGCCTGCGCCCACTCGGGCCGCTCGCTCGAAGCCGACCGCAACGACCCCCGCTATCACCGGGGGGACCTGCAGCCCCCGGCCGCCTCGGGCCAGCCGTTCGTCGACGCGGCGATCGCGGCGGCCTACACCCCGTCGAATTATTACTCTTCCCCCTATGTCCGCGGGCGGGTCCTCCGCGCGGCGGGCGACATTCCCGCGCTAGGTGTGCCGTGCGCCCGATGCAAGCTCGAGCTGCTCCCTGAAACTGGAAGCGCGAAGGCCGTGGCCGTCCTGACCGATGAGAAGGGCGAATTCCGTGTCTCCCTGGATCGGGAGACCCCCTACCGACTGCGACCGGACCCCCTCTGCGTCAGGGGAGGAAAGGACTCGGGCGTGCGGTCGGGTGATGAGCTCCTCCTGACGCTGGACACATGCCCCTAGACATCATGATGTCTAGCGACGACTTCGCCTTCTACCTCGGTCACTCGCGCGACGGAGGCGGGATGACCTCCCTGATTTGAATATGGGTCGGCTGCGTTCCCAGAATTAGCCAGTCGAGGTACCCGAGCGCCCAGCGTGAGGGGGTCGACGCTCCGGAAGAGGACCCTGTCCCTATTAGGGACAAAAACAGCGTTCTGGACATCCACAACGGCGTTTTTGTCCCTAATAGGGACAGACGCTTCGCACGGGCCCGTTTCTGCCGGCGTGAGAGCGTAACCTGACAGCATAATGCCGCTAGCTGTCTCCCTGCCAGATCCGATACTCGACGGTCCGCGAGTCATTGAAAAAGATCCGGCACGACGGCGGCGACTGATGCCAGTAGGACCAGCTCCGCGCGACGACGCGCATCTGCGCGTGCGGCTCGATCCTGGGCTCGAAGCCCTCTCGATAGGCGAGCCTGCGAATTCGCGCGAGGTCCTCGCCCAGCTCGACGTCGCGGCAAAAGTCCGCGAGGCGGCCGTGATCGCGCACGAGCACGAACGCGGCTCCGCCGGCGGAAAGGAACGCGAATGCGACTGCGAGCCAGTACCAGCGCATCGTGGCGCGACATTCTCCTCTATAGGGATTTGTCGGCATCTCGCTCGACGCGGTTAACGCGGCTCGGGGTCGGATTTCGCAACGCATCGCACGAAAGTTTTCTGCTCTATTTCTTCACTGATTGAGTTGACGAGGCCAAAAAGCTGACGGACGATGGCGTCACGAAAGGGGAATGAATCCCATGGTTACACGATCCCTTGTGTTCATCGTTGTGTTGGCCACTAGCTCTTGGGCAATGGCCGCGGATGTTAAAGTAGGTGGATACGTCGAGGCGGAAGCCCGTTGGACTGACGGCGGCACGGGAACACCGGGCGTGACAGTCGACGACGGCGCCGTGACGTTCTCAGGCGAGAGCGGCAGCTCCAAGGCAATGCTCGATGTGCCATTCGCCGGAGGGTCGGTCTTGAACAATACCCTCACTCTTGCGACCGGCAAGGCTCAGGCCTACGTCTCCCACAAGTATTCCAACGGATTTGGCTGGTCGCTCGGCCAGTGGGATACGAAGTGGGGCTATGACTCGAACGACGACATCGACAACACCTTCTCCGATGCAGGCATGCTGGCGGGCTTCCGGCCACGCACGCACGCCGGGGCGATGGTGAATTACGACGTTAATAAGGAGTCGTATGCCTACTTCTCGGTGGCTGCCACGGGCAACCAGGGCGCGATTGCCGGCGGAGAGAACGCTGACTACCTGGTCGGCTACATGTGCTCGAACGACGACCATCGAATGGGCTTGAACGTCCTCATGAACAAGGCTGCCGCGGGCACCACGTTCGCTGCGGATCTCGTCTACAAGATGAATATGGAGATGCTCGACCTCGCGGGCGAGTTCATCTACAGAAAGCCGGGAGGCGGGACCACTGGAATCGGCTTCCTCGTGGAAGGCAGCAGCAAGGTGAACGACGACACGCGTGCTGCGGTTCGTCTCGAGCTCGACAGCAAGGTCGTCAACAACTCCGCGATCCGCATCACCGCCGGTCCGCAGTTCGCGATGACCAAGTCCATGAACGTCAAGTTCGACTACGGCTTCGGAAGCACGAAGGCCGTGGCCGGCGCGACCGCCACGACCTCGCACTCGCTGGGACTGGCCGCGAACTATCGTTTCTAAGTGCCGGAGCGGTGCTGAAGGGCGCGGGCCGCTGGCTCGCGATCTGCCAGCAGAAAGATCGAGCCGAGAGGCCCGTTCTGAATGGAGAAGGGGGCGCTTTCGCGCCCCCTTTTTCTTTGACCTCCT
Organism: uncultured Bacteriovoracaceae bacterium; assembly: GCA_964372615.1. Taxonomy (GTDB): domain Bacteria; phylum Bdellovibrionota; class UBA1018; order UBA1018; family UBA1018; genus CAYJTX01. Next base: position 6,566 of record CAYJTX010000151.1, read on the forward strand.
CACACCGAGCTGAGCGAGAGTCGGAAGCGTACTTGAGCACGCCCGCGCGGAGAGCGGCATGTCCCGAGAGACGTCAGGCGGCCGCAGGGACCCGCCACGGTCCGCTGGTGAGCGCTGGCCGTCCAGACAGGAGCGCGAGTACCAGAGCGGCCGGCGCCGCTCCGAGTCCAGACTGCGCCGTCATATCGATTCCTCCACGAAAAAAAAGCGTCTAACTTCTCTACAGGCATGACCAGTCGAATGACACCCTTGGAAAATCGTCCCACTGGCATGGGCTTGGCCCCTGTCCAAAGACTGAGCAGGGAAGTGCCGCTTTCAGGCCTCTCCTACTTCGATTCAAATAGAAAACCGACCACTTGCAATCCAGTGCTAAACCGTTACCCTATTAAATAATACACTGTGTCAACGCCACTGGAGCCCTAAGTTTCCGAGGAGATCTCGATGGTGACTTTGCTTTGGATTCGAAGAGCACTACTCATGGCCTCTCTTTCCGCGCTGGGAGTCTTTCTCGCCGCGCCGTCCGCGTTTTCGGATGCGGGAGTAGGAGCCACAACTGCGCCGACCCCCGCCGGACGCGCGGGTCAGCGCCCCCTTGCGGATCGCGTACTGGAGTCGTTGCCTGAGAGCCTGCGCGCGGCCGTAACGACACCCTCCGCGGAGAGCGGCTGCCTGAGCACACTTCCGGCTTGGAATGCAGGGGCCCGCCAGGCGCTCAGCGGAGAGCGCTACCTCAAGACCTACCGGCAGGCAGGGCGCGAGAGCGAGCTCGCCTGCACGGACTATCGTACGGACACGACGGCTGATGGACAGCGCCGGCTTTCCTGCTGCATCAAGGGATTCCTTCTGGGCCAGGGGGCTATGGCGACTCTGTTCAGCGAGGTCGCCGAAGGTTCCATGGCGCTCACGGGAACGGCGGAGGTCCGCTTCTGCAGAATCGACTACCTCGAAGGGCAGATGTTCGCTTCGCGAGTCTGCGGCGCGGCGGGCCTCTCGACCGGCGACTTTTATGAGGCCAGTCTGGAAGCCCGGGCACTCACGGCCAGCGGTGAGGCGGGCGGCGCCGATGCTCGCCGAGTCGAGGAGGCCATCGTGCGCGAGAATGCGCTGCGCAGATGCCCAGCCTTCCGACGAAGCTCGGTCCTGAGGTACTTTGGGTGCTGGAGCCAGGGATTCACGGAAAAGTACGCATCCTGCGGCCAGGGGCCCTACTTTGAGCTTCTGGCTCGGAGCCGGGCATACTG
>CAYJTX010000152.1:0-7696 GCA_964372615.1 uncultured Bacteriovoracaceae bacterium
CGGTCGCCGCCGGACCGGCGTCCTTCGCGATGAGCCGCGCGCCCGCGCCTCCTCCGCTGGATCCGCAGGACGCGCCGAACAACCGGAGCTGGGTCGCGCTTCACATCTTCGACACCTTCTATCCCATGACGGAGGTGCAGACCTTTCCGGAGGCTCTCTCGTCGCTCGAGCTGATCGAGCACCTCTCCACTCGCCGCCGGGTGGACCGGACGATCCTCGGCGAGCTCGGCCAGGACGATAGCCCCCATTACGGCAGCCGGAGCTCCAATGGCCATTACCTCCTCTGGATCCACTTCTCGGATCGCTTCCTCGCGGCCCATCCGGACCTCCGCGCGAGGATCGGCTCGCGCTACTTCATGTTCGAGGGGCGCGACACGGATGTCTTCACGGCCTGGAGCGGGCGCACGAACCTCGTGTCCCTCCTCAAGGACGGGCTCGTCGGGCTCGCGCGGCCCGTGCCCATGCCGGACGCGCGCTCAAAGCATTACTCGGGCGAGCTGCAGACCTTTCCGGACGCCGCGGCGCTGGGCGACGCGGATTACGAAGGCGGCTGGTACCTGGGCGACGCGCAGGTGGAGCGGCTGCTCGCCGCCTTTCAGAATTACGAAGGCTTCGGCCGGGGCTACAGCTTCCTGCGCGCGATCGCGGAGAAGCCCAACGCCCCCTGGGAGCCGGAGGGCGCCCAGCTCGTCAACGGCTACAACTGCGGGGATTTCGCCTACCACCTGATCACCTCGGCAGGCGCCGTCACGCGCGCCGAGGTCGAGTCCTTCAAGATCCCGCTCTGGTACCCGCGCGCCTACTACGACCACCCGCTTCCGCTGAAGGGCTCTGGGGCCCGGGGCCGTCGCTGGCTCGACAAGAATCCGGACGCGACGTACTTTCCCGACGACGTGATGATGCGCCTGGGCTGGAGCGAGCTGATCTTCGCCCGAGGCGGGGTCGAGTTCTTCGACAAGCGGGCGCTGGTGGAGGAGTTCCGCGCGGACCGGCTCAGGCTCATCCCGGCGCGGATCTGGGAGCACACGCACGCGATCGAGTGGCTTCAGCGCCGGGCGGATTTTCGCTCCAAGGGGATCGTCACCGAGCTTCTGCCGCACGTGCTGGCGGGGGCGCGCATCACCTCGCCCGAACGGAGGGTCGCCGAGACGCCGGCCAACCGCTACCGGCTCTCCAGGAGCTTCGACCGCTACATGCGCATGGGTCGCAGGCTCGAGCGCGTGAAGCTCGAGGCAGCCGGAATCGGGGAGGACGATTACCCCGAGTTCCGCGTGCTTCACGAGTCTCTCAAAGACCACCTTCGCTGATCGCTAGCTGGAGCGGGTCATGTTAAATATTTGATAAACAAGTTCTTTTTATGGATTCCGCCCGCGCCGGCGCGTTCTGTTCCAGGTCCGGGAGGACTGCAGGGCCTCTCCTGACGGTTTTCCTCGGCGAGCAGCCTGTGCTGCGCGTCATCTCTGTGCTACCAGAGCCCGAACCCAAGGCTACGTCAACTTTGCGCTCCACGAATGGAGCGCCCAGAGGAGGGGAGATGGCGCCACAAGGGACGAGACTCTTACTTGCGCTCGCGGTCCTGGCCGCGGCAGTGGACGCCCGAGCGGCGACGTACCCGTGGGTCGACGTCGCGGCCGATGACGTTCGCGTGATGACGACCGCCCAGATGGACCTGGCCGTTCGGCTCGAGATCATCCGCCGGGCCGAGCGGACCCTCGACGTCGTCGTGTTCGAGCAGATGGCTGACCCCGACGTGGGCCTGCCCATCCTCTCGGCGATCCGGGACGCGGCTAACCGGGGCGTGCGCGTTCGGTTCGTCACCTGCTGGATCGCTCAGGTCGTCAAGGACAAGAAAAATCTCTCGGGCAAGTACCTTCTCAACCCGCCGACGCGGGCCCCGATCGATTTCATCATCTTCGGCGGCAAGAAGCAGAAGCACGGGAAGTGGGATCTCGCCGATTCCGTCCATGAGAAGCTGATCATCGCGGACGACTCGGTGGTGCTCGCCACGGGCCGGGGGCATTCAAACTCCTACGTGAACTGGCTGGATACGAGCTTCCTGATCGGGGGGCCCCTGGTCGCCCAGTCGGTCGACGCGTTTGAGCGGATCTGGGCCGCGGTCCGGGTGGAGCATGATCCGATGATCGGAAACCCGCGCGCGCCGGAGCCGCCTCGCCACGACGTTCTCCCCTCGATGCGGATCGCGAGCTCCGAGCTCGCGGAGCTCGACGCACACGTACAGGTCGTCGAGCGCAAGATGGCCGGGACGTCTGAAGCAGGCGCTTCGCCGGCCCGGGGCCGCATCCTGCACTTCGACATGATCCGGCAGTATCAGGAGATGGGCTATCGGATCCGCCGCGGCGTCTATGGCCGCGCCCGGGCCTATACCGATCCCATCGTCGATGCGGTGCTCGCGCGGCTGCCGAGCGCGCGCTCGGTTCGCTACTCGACGCTGTCCGTGCTTCCGCATCCGGTCCTTCGCGAGGCGCTCATCGAGGCCGCCCAAAGGGGAGTGGAAGTGCATATTCAGGCGAACGGGGAGGGTGCCGCGCTCGATCCCCTGAACGCGCCCTTCTACAGCTCGCTCTGGGACATTCGCCGCATGTTCCGCGAGGGGAGAGGCCGCATCCACGTTCACGGCCTGGAGCCCGGCCGGGCGCATCCCTGGACTTATACACATCGAAAGATGGCCGTGATCGAGGATGCCTCGGGCGATCCGTCGCGGGACGCCGTGATCTTCGGCTCGCATAATCTCAATATCGGCAGCTCCTCGTACAACGACGAGCTGAGCTATGAGGTCGAGGGCGGCTCGTTCGCGGCCGAGTACCGAGCGATTTTCGATCGCGACCTGCAGCTCAGCTCGCCGGAGCTCACGGATGCGCAGGTGGGCAAGTACATGCTCAGTCCGCTGGCCGTCTTCGGCCGCCTGCTCGGAAGCCACACGCTCGGATTCATGTAAACGAATCGCACCGATTTCGTCGGGAGTAGCCTCGCCCGAAGAGGGCCCTTTCTTACAGGAATTCTCGCATTCTCCGAGAAATGGGCCCCTTTCGGCCCTGAATTGGGGGCCCGCGCCCCGTGAAGTGCCCGGCACAGCCCTTGCTCTCTCTGCGCCCCGGGGAGGATCTGGGGATGAAACACACAGCATTTGCAGGAAGAGCGTTGGTACTGGCCTCCATCGCGATGGGGGCGGGCGCCGACAGCTACGCCGGAGGCGAGAAGATCATCGGGGGCAGCCCCGTGGCGGCCGCCGATCCGATCGCGAACACGACGGTCGCGCTCTTGAACGGAGGCGCGCTCTGCACGGCTTCGATCCTGGCGACGGATCTCGTGCTGACGGCAGCTCACTGCGTCGAGGGTGGGCGCGTTTCGGAAATGCGGATCGTGTTCAATCGTTCAGCAGGGGCGCAGGTCACGGCGAGGATCCTGAGAGCGGCTGTCCCCTCGCGCTGGAGGACCGTTCGGGAGGACGAGCCCGACCAGGGAGACATCGCGCTCGTGCGATTTGAGGGCGGCCTGCCTCCAGGCTACCGCGCGGCTAACGTGCTGGCGGATACTGCTTCGCTCCGGGCGGGACAGGCGGTGACGCTTGCCGGCTACGGGATCACGCGGACGAATCCGCAAACGGGCTCCGGCCGTCTCCGCAAGGTTCAGGTCTCGATCGCGACCCCGAACTTCGGGCGCACGGAGATTCTCTTTGACCAGCGGACCGGGCGTGGCGCCTGCCATGGCGATTCCGGGGGTCCCGCCTTTGTCGAGCGCGACGGGCAGCTCTGGCTGCTCGGCCTGACCAACCGGGGCTATCGCGACCCGGCGGATAGCTGCGGTCAGTTCGCGGTCTATACGAAGGTCTCGGCCTACGGGAAGTGGCTCGCTTCGGCGGCGGCCTACTTGCGGCGCTAGGACGCCAGCACCGCCGCCAGCTCAGTCGCGATCCCGATCGGGCTGTCGAGCTGAAAGCAATGTCCTACTCCGCGAAGCCTGACCGCGCGAAAGGGCACCCCGCGAGCGGGCCCGTCGAAGAGGCGAGCCCAGTCATCCACCCAGGTGAGGGGAAGGAGCTGGTCCTTGGCTCCCCAGATCAGCCAGGTCGGTGAGCGGATCTCTCGGAGCTTGAAGTCCAGGTGATGCCGATCCTCCATCGAGGCCATGAGGGCGCGGGTGTCGGAGCGTCCGAGGAATGCTTCAAGCTCCCGGAGGATCCAGCCCGCGCCGGGGATCTCCCGCCCGACGGCGCTGCAGGCGAAGCGGGAGATTCCTTCGCGATCGGCCCCGAGGAAGATCTGAGTCAGGGATTCCCACCCCGCCCGGGTCTCGGCTTCGAGCCCCAGGCCCGAGGGCGCAAGCAGCACGAGGCGCGCGGGGCCGGGCAGCCCCCTGCGGGCGGCTGAAACGGCGTAGTGGGCGACGGCTCCGCCACCGAAGGAATGGCCGACGAGAACGTCAGGGGCGAGGGCGTCCAGCGCCTCGAGGACGGCGGTGTCCATCGCGTCAGCGTTCTCGAAGCAGCGCACGTGCGGGAAGGACCCGAGGTAGCCCGGCACCTCGAGCAGGCAAGCCTCGGAACACCCGGCCAGCGCTCCCCGGGCCCGAAGCTGGAGGAGGGTCGGGAGCCACGAGAGCGGTGTGTCGCCCAGTCCTGGGAAGAGAACGAGGCGTCGCCCACCCCTCGCCGATAGCTTCCAGCGCCAAGCGATGAATCGCGGGCCGGACCGGGGCGGGCCGACTTCTTCGAACCTGAACCCGAGGAGGGGGACAGTCTTCTTGATGCCGGACTGCAGGGCCATGACCTTCGACTTCATTTCTCTCCCGAGTCGGGATGAATGCGCTCCATCGTCCCGTCCTTCCACTCGAAGAGGTCGGCAACCCGCGGAGCGGTCGGATCATCCGGTCTGGGACGAATCCACGCGAAGCACTTGCGGCCATAGGGTTGCATACACTCGACGTCCCTGAACGCGGGGGACCAGGTTCCGGTATTGAGATACTCGACCCCCTGGATCGTCGTGTGCCGCTCCAGATGCGTGTGTCCCTGCACGACGCGGCTGACTCCGGCGATGCGGGCGCTCATCGGCGAGAGTCGGAACGCGTTGCGCTCCGACTCGGCCACCTCGCTGGTCACGCTGCGGGCATAGAAGATGAACGCCGGGAAGAGGAGCAGCAGCGGAATGACGAACCACCAGTACGAGACCGGAAGGATGACGTTAACGAAAGTGAAGACCTGGAAACTCAGGAAAAAGACGAAGCCGAGGAGTACCACTCGGTCGAGCCAGAGCTCGCGCAGCACCATGAGGGGGTTGAAGATGGCCGGGTGCGCATGCATCTCCTTGAGCGACCACACGGTGCCGGTCGCGGTGTTCGCGCGGCTCGCGATGTCCTTCACGCGGGCGTCTACCGTGAGTGGGTCGTTCAGGGCCGGCAGCAGCCCCTCGGCGACCGAGTATACGAGGGTGATGACCGCGCTCCAGAGGTAGGTCCACATGAGAAACGGCTGGGTTCGAAGTACGTAGCGGTAAAAGAAGACCAAGTAATCACCGAAGGACGACCGGATGTAGCTGCTCGTCGCGTGTGGGTTGAAGAGGCCCATTCCGTTGAGCATATATCGGCCAGCCAGGTTGCCGAAGGGGATGCGGACCGCGATGCGGTGCCCCTTGCGGATCATCGGGTGGATCGGGTTGGCGCTGAGCGAGTAGGGGTCGTACTGATTCCCGTGCTCGACTAGGGTATCGGCGTTGCTCACATAGAACCATTCGCAGAATCGGACCCGCGCCTCGTCAACGGTTCCAAGGCCCAGCCGGTCGACGACAGCCTTACGGACGCTCGGCCAGTGGAGCTCCATGTCGTGGTTGCCAATGACGAAGACCACCCGGTGGCCCGCGCGCAGGAAGCCGGCCAGACCGTCGAACCAGACCGGGTGGTCCCGGATGATGACCTCGATCTTAAAGAGGGATTTGGGCTCTTCGCTGGAGAGTCCGCGGATGCGCTCCAGCCAGCTGATAGAGTAGCCGGCGGAAGGCGGCAGGGCGACGACCGAGTCGAAATCGAATATGTCCCCGTTCAGGATGAGCTCGATCGGGCCCGGGATTTCCCGGTGGAGCCTATCGAGAAATTGACGGAACGCCCCGTCGACGAAGTGCTTGGGCCGCTTGAAGCGCTTCCAGAGGGGATTACGGGGATGCGGCGGTTCGGCATCCGCGAGGTGGATGTCGCTCAGTACGATCGTATGGCTGGCCGGGAGGATTCCCATCTCCCCTCAATTTTAGCGCCCAATTCGCTCAGGCCGCCAACCCCATATTGAAGACTCCGGCCAAGGCCGATGATAGCTTTATGTCTGGAGGGTGGGCTTGATGTCGATAGAATCCGAGACGGCGCCGCAGACTCCTACGCCTACCCCGGCTTCGGCGACCCCGCCTTTTGACTCGTTTCTTCAGAGACTTGGACAGAACATTCAGGAGTCGCGCAAGAAAGCGGGGCTCAAGCAGATGGACGTCCACAGCCGGACTGGTCTGACCTACCGTCACTACCAGAACATCGAAGCGGGCAGGGTGAACGTCACTATGGAGACGCTTCATCGGCTCGCGGGCCTCTTTCGCTGCCGCATCCAGGATCTCGTCAAGGAGTCTTGAAGGGTTCTGCGTCGAGTTCGACACATTCACAGATCTCGCCGAGAACGATAGATTCTAGGTGAGTGATGCACACGCCACGTGAACGCAGGATCATCGACGGGCAGAGGGTCGTTCCCAAGATCCTTCGCGCGGAGGCAGACGTCGATCCCCTCCATTTCACCTGCCGGTTCTTCGGAGCGGGCTGCTGCAGGTTCCGGGACGATCGAAGTCGTCCTGGCACGTTGCCGGTGGATCCCCATCGCACCCCCTCTCATCGAAGTGCCTTGGGCCGAGCACGGCGAATCGTTTCGTGAGCGTCCTCGAGGCTCTGGCTCGGGCCTATCCGTCGCCCCGGACGGTGCAGCGTCTGCTCCGAGGCATTCCCTACAATCGGGAGCGGGATGGCGAGACGCTTCGTTCGGCTCTCTCGGCCTGGCGGAGGCGACGGGCGCATTGTCTGGAAGCAGCCCTGCTTGCGGCCGCGATTCTGGAGAAGCGGGGCTATCCGCCTCTGGTGATGTCGCTCGAGAGCCGGGATGACCTCGATCACGTCGCCTTTGTCTTTCGGGGCTCGAAAGGCTGGGGTTCGGTCGCGCGGTCGCGCGACGACGGTCTGCATGGTCGAGCCCCGCGCTTCGCGTCGCTTCGCGCCCTGGCCGCGAGCTACGTCGATCCTTACGTCGATCTCACGGGGCGGATCACCGGCTACGGGCTGGCGAATCTCGACGATTCGGGCGCGCCGTGGCGGGACTCGACTCGAAACGTCTGGGCCGTCGAGCAGTTCCTGATCGACCTCAAGCACCGGTCCCTTCGGTGCTCGGACGGTCGCTACCGTCGGCTGCTTCGCGATTTCAAGGCCCGGGGGCCCCTGCCGCGCCGATCGGGCTGGTGGTAGGCGGCCGGCCTACCGGTGCCGGAGCCCAAGCAAGACGAAGGGGCGCGCTTTCTGTGGCGGAGCCTGCTATCCCGATCCAGGGTAAATCACTGGGCATGCCACGCGGCGAGATCGATCCACATTGTGGAATGGAGGTTGACCTGGAGCGCGCGATCGAGTGGGACTGGCAGGGGAAGAAGGACGTCTTCTGCTGCCAGGAGCC
>CAYJTX010000153.1:0-7678 GCA_964372615.1 uncultured Bacteriovoracaceae bacterium
GTTCGGCCTCCTTTCGAAGGGCTCGGTCGAGGTGACGGCCGCGGTCTCGGAGCGGGCCATGCAGAAGAAGAAGCTCGTGGAAGCTCGACTGCCGGAGCCGCTGAAGGAGACTGCGCGTAACCAGCCGGCGGCGATCCAGGCCGACATGCTCGACAAATCGCTTGAGCGGCATCTCGCGCGATCGGCGGGGGAAACCCGCGACCAGGTCCAGCTCAGCAAGCGGCCCATCACGCAGACACGGTATATCGACATCGGGGCGACGCCGGACGGTGGCGTGGCCGCGATCGCGACTCCACGGCCGGTTTGGACCGAGAGGCCGCGCGCAGCAGTCGCTCCGGAACCGCGCGGTGCAGTCGAGTCGGAGCTGCGAGAGCTCAAGAGGATGTTCGCGGAGCTCAAGGCCACTCAGGAGGAGGCGAGCTCACTGAGCCCGGCCGGTACGGGAGCGTGGAGCGCTGGAGGAGTGCTACAGGAGCCCGCCCTTCGCGACGCGTATGAGCAGCTTGCGCTGGGAGGTGTTGAGCGGCGCTTCGCGTGGGCGCTGGTCAAGAAGGCCTCCTTCGAGCTCGCGGAAGGCGCGCGTCGGGATCCTGGGGCCGTGCAGGATCGTCTTGCGGAGGAGATCATGGCCGAGACGGAGGTCCTCGAGCCGCTGGCGGATCTCAAGCCTGGCGTACGTGGAGCCATGGGGCCTCATGTCGTGGCCCTGGTGGGACCGACCGGAGTCGGAAAAACCACGACGCTCGCCAAGATCGCAAGTCGAGCGATCTTGAAAAGGGGATTGAAGGTGGGGCTCGTCAACTTCGACGGCTATCGGGTGGGAGCCTTCGACCAGTTGGCGACCTACGCGAAGATCCTCAAGGTCCCCTTCCGCTCGGCTGCCACGTCCGAAGACCTCAAGGCGGCGCTCGCGGACTTTCAATCCCTCGATCTCGTGCTTGTCGACACGACCGGGCGGTCCCAGCGGGACGGGGAAAGCCTCACGGAGATGGAGGCCGCACTTGGCGCGTGCGAAGGCATTCACTGCCAGCTGGTCGTCTCGGCGACGACGCGGGACGCGGATCTCTACGACGTCGCCGGCCGCTTCTCGGTGTTCAGACCCCAGGGCGTCATCTTCACCAAGCTCGACGAAGCCTCGAACCACGGCTGTATCTTCAATCTCTCCCAACGCTCGAAGCTTCCTCTTGCTTACTTCACCACCGGACAGAGAGTGCCTGAGGACCTCGAGGAGGCCACCGGCGAGCGCGTGGCCGCCCTGGTGCTGGACCTGACATGACGAACGACCAGGCCCAGGGCCTTCGTGAGGCGTTCGCCCAAGACGTCGAGCCTGTTCCGCGCGAGGACGTCATCCTGCTTGCGGCGGCGGGAGGCAGGTCCGACGAGGGCAGGGCCAGGCTGGCGACGGAGCTTCGCTCTCTGGGGGCTCGCGTTGAGAGCGAAGGCGGCTGTCGCGCCCCACCGGCGTTCGCCCTTCTCCTGGTGGACGCGGATCCGATCGGAGTGACCCGTGGACTGGAGGCCCTCGCGAGGATCCGGGCGCGCTGGCTGCTCCGGGGCGTCGGCGTGGCTGTCAACGGAGTGGACGCGGGCTGCGAAGGGATCGCCGCATTTCGCGGGCTTGTGACGCTCGCGCGGAGTCGGAATCTTGACGTTCAACTGGAGTACTTGGGTCATGTCCGTGGCGCTCGAGAGGGCTTCAAGCTCGGGACTCGCGGATCCGATTTTCTGTTAGACTTGGAGGCTGGGATGCCTTCCGACACCTGCATCCGGTTCGTCGCCAGGCGCGCGGTTGCCGCGTGCCCTCGGGGAATTCGGGAGTTCTGGCGGGCGTTGCTGGAGGAGGGGGACGCATGAGCGTGAATCAGGGGATCAAGAAGTACCGCGAGGCCGCGAAGGGCAAGAGCCGGACCGCCTCTACGGGCAAGGCCCAGGCCGCTACCGCAGGCAAAGTCGAGCCGGGAGGCTCGCGCGCCAACGAGGCAAAGGGCTCGCGTGCAGCCGAGCCAAAGGGCTCGCGTGTGGCCGAGCCAAAGGGCGCTCGTGCAGCCGAGGCAAAGGGCTCGCGTATGGCCGAGGCAAAGGGCCCGCGTGTGGCCGAGCCAAAGGGCGCGCGCTCAAAGGAGAAGGCGACCACCGCCCCTCCGCCCGCCCCTCCTCAGGAGGTAGCGGTCGCGGTCGACGAGGCGGCTGTCGCGGAGCAGGCCCAGCGGGAGGAAGAGGCCCTCCAGAAGGAGATCGCCGAGGAGCTGGAAAGAGAGGCTTCGCACACGAACTCGCTCGTCAAGGACGACTACTCCCCGGTCAACAGCTCGCGGGACCAGCTCATTCTCGAGTACGCGCCCCTGATCAAGTACATCGCGCAGAAGATCGCGGCGCGGTTGCCGGCCAATATCGAGCTCGACGATCTGATCTCGTCGGGAGTGATCGGCCTCATGGATGCCATCGAGAAATATGACTCGGGCCGCGACAACAAGTTCAAGACCTACGCTGAGTTTCGGATCCGAGGCGCGATCCTGGACGAGCTCCGGGCCCAGGACTGGGTCCCGCGCTCGGTGCGCGAGAAGGCCAAGCAGCTTGAGCGTGTTTATTCTAAGATCGAGCAGCGGCTCGGGCGGCAGGCCACCGACGACGAGGTCTGCGAGGAGCTCGGCATCGGCACCGATGAGTTTCACGACATGCTCAATCAGGTGCGGAGCGTGTCCTTGCTCTCCTACGACGACCTCTCGAGTTTCTCGAAGGCCGATAAGCGCTCGCTGCACGGCTACGGAGAGGCGGGCTCGAAGTCTCCGACTCCCTTCAATGAGGTGAACGTCGCGTCGGTCAAGCGCGTGATCGCGGACGCCATCGGCGACCTTCCCGAGAAGCAGAGGCTCGTCCTGTCGCTCTATTACTTCGAGGACCTGAATCTCAAGGAGATCGGTCGGGTCCTGGACGTCACGGAAAGTCGCGTGAGCCAGCTTCACACCCAGGCGATTCTCAGGCTCAAGTCCAAGCTCAGGACGCATTGGGACGAGTTCGCGACGCTCTTCGGCTAGGGTGTTGAAACTGGATGCGCGGAGAGCTTGCCGTCTCCGTGTCCGTAGCCTGAGTCCTATCCCGCCTTCCCGTACAGATAATCTCTCGCGATCTCCTCACAGAAGTTGCGGACCTGCGTCTCCTCTTCCTCCGTCTCGAACATGAACTCGATGCCGACGCGGAAGTGGTAGGGGTAGTCGGTCAGGATGTGCGTGTCGGCGTCGTATTCCTGACACCAGGCAATCCTTCCCCGCACGTAGAAGCGCTTCGGGTCTTCGATCGTGAGCGAAATCTCCTGGCCGACGAGCATGGCGGCGGACGCGAAGAGTCCGAGGCCATGCGGACCCAGGTCATTGAGCACCAGGCGAGCCTGGGCGACCGTGGCGGGCGCGTGGAGCGTTGCCAGCGCCTTGATCTCGGCGTTTACCCGCTTGATGTGGAATCGCCGGTTCTTTCTGCCGTCCCGCTTCTTGGGGCCACTGCCTTGACGGGAGCGCTGGTTGGGTGCCTGCCACATACGTTCCTCGGATTTCCAACGGGGCTTCTAGCTCTTAGAAGCCTCGTCGATTAAGCGCGCCAGCCACTCTTTCAATAGTATGCGGTGTGTCATGGCCGAACGCAAGGCAGGCTGCGATTCTCCATGAAACCTAATATCAGCTAGTTACAATGGGTTAAAGCAGATCTCGATCAAATCTGAAGGGCGATTCGAGCGGCAACCCGCCGATCCTCGAGCCCCCCGACGTTCAGGCTCATCTCTTCGCCGTAACTGGCCACGTCGATCGTGAGCAGTTTCAGATCGATTCCGAGACCGAGCGCCCAGTAGCCCTGATTGAGACCGAGTCTCGGTACGAGGATGCCGTAGCGCAGTTCGCCGCCGAGATGGAAGAGCCGGAAGTAGCTCGCGTTCGGATTGTTGCCGATGTCAGTGACCTCGAACGCCAGAACCGCGTCCGTGAACTTCCATAACTCCGGCAGCCTTCCGGAAACACCGAAACCGAAGGTTCGAGGCTGAGCGGGGGGCTTGATCCCCGTCTTGATGAGGTTGACGTTAATCATGTCGTAGGAGCCGCCGAGCACGTTGTTGACGACGAAGGCCGCCTCCATCGAGCATTTCTCGAAGGGATGGAACGGGAGCTTGAACGTCCCGCCCAGGTCGAAGTCGATGTGCGCGCCCTCGCCCCCGCTCTCGAGCGGGCTCAGCGACTGGCCCTGGATCAGGCTCACGAAGGTGTAGCCGCTCTGGGAAGACACTCGGGCCGCTCCGTGCGTGGTGAGCCCCAGCGCGAACTTCTCCTCGCCGTCGACCAGGAACTTGCGTGCTGCGGTGAACGCGATTCCGACGTCAGTAATGGACTGCGGCTCGACCCGGAAGCTCTTGCGGAGCGAGATATCGTTCTGCGTCGAAAGCAGCACGCCGAAGGCGTAGCTCATCGAGCCGCCGCCGAGGTTCGGCATGTAGAACGACGGAAAGGTCGTCTGCACCCGGACGTGATTGTTCGAGCCCGAGGTGGACGCGAGGTTGCCGAGCACGTTTTCGCCGTCGCCTCCCACCATCTCCCCGATGTTGGAAATCGTTCCCGTGGTCGTCTCGATCATCGGGTCGATCAGCTGGACTCGCCAGGTCGGGTTGGCGGTGGCCCGGGCCGGGTTTCCGAAGAAATTCTCGTCGTAGAGGCCTGTGGTCAGGCGGACTCCTCCCATGCCTGAAGTGCGCACGCTCTGGTACGGCCGCACGATCTGGTCGAGCGCGAACGCGGGTGAGGCGACTCCGAAGGCGGCGAAAACCGCGGTCGCGAGATGAAGCTTCTTCATGATGTCGATCCTTTCACGAAAATTCCGGCTCATTCGCCGACGCCCTGGTCAAAGAGCACCTTGCGATAGCAGTCGTCGTCGGTCGAGGGTTGGGCGTCGAATGCTTTCGTGGCCGCGCCCGCGCCGCTATCGAATTTACCGGAGGCACCGAGCTCGGTGGCCCCAAAGGCCTGGTTGACTTCAGCGATGGCTCCGTCGAGCAGGCCCCAGGTCGGGGACCCTCCCGCGACCGCGCTCGTGGTCGAGGCGGCCTCGAGGTCGACGGTAGCCGCGGCAGCGATGGCCGTATTGCTCGAGACGCAACTGGCGCTGCCCGTGGAGCATACCGTGGCGAGCGTCACGGCTGCGCATCCGGAGACGCTCCCCACCAGGTCCGTCTTGTTGAAGATCCCGTCGGTGCCGGCTCCTTCCGCCAGAATTTCCGAAGCGAACGCGAAGGCCGTGAGAAAGCGCACCAGGCCCTTGAGTGCCGAGTTGCCCGTGATCGAGTTGATCTTGAGGAAGGCCGTATGAAAGTTCTGCCTGCGCGTGGTCCCTGCCCCTCCTGACGTGCCAATGGCCGCGAACTTTCGCGCCAGGACGTTGAAGGAGTCGCCGCCGCCGCCGTCTCCGAGCGCCTCCATGAAGGCGGCCATCGTCGCGCCGTTCTCGTCGAGGATCGCGAAGGCCTCCTCGCTCGCGGCGACGTCCGCCTGCGAGGCTGAGAGCTTAGCGTAATTTTCGCGGGCGCAGGCGATGTCTCCCCGGTCAAAGCATGCCCGCGCGGCCGAGAGCAGCTGATCGTCGCTTGTGGCGCTGTCGAAGGGATCGAAGAGGTTGCAGCCGGCGGTCGCCACGAGCGCGGCGATCGAGATGAGTAGCCAGGGGCGTCGAAGTCTCATGAGCGGGCCTCCTTACAAGGGGTGAGTCAGAGGTGGAGATATTAACAGGTCCACGGCGAAACTTCCGATTCGATGAAGTTCGGACGATGACGACCCGTCCCACCGGTTAAGTCGTCGGTGGCGTAGCGAGGATGATGACGAACGGCGCCGTGCTGCCGACGTCGGCTCCGATGAGCACCAGCGCCGTGCCGTCGGCCGTCTGGTAGACCATGCCCTTCATGTTCGTCGTGCCGTCGGTGTTCGTGAAGCTCGCGGTCAGCAGCCCGTTGGAGATGCTGCTGAGCGTGACGGTGCCGGAATTCGTGCTGCTCACCGCCCCCGTTTCGACGTTGTCGAAGAGCGCGCCCGTTCCCGAGGTGGCCGAGGTGAAGTTGAGCTGCACCGGCTTGATGTCGTCGCTGTTGGGCTCGAAGAACAGGCCGATGTAGGTGCGGCTCCCCACGTCGGCGAGCGTGAGGCTGTTCTGCTTGAACGCGATGATCCCGCCGTTGCCGGACCCGTTGTCGAGGATCATGGCGCCCGCCGCGGAGATGAAGCCGTTGATGCTGTCCGAGGTGAACTCGATCTGCCCATTCGAGCAGCTTCCGGGGCCTGGCGGGTTGATCGCGCCCAGGTCGGTCCCGCTCATCGTGAACTTGTTGCCTGACACAGTGATGGATGAGGTCGTTCCACTCAGGGTCGCCGTTCCGTAGGCCTCGCTGGTGTTTACGTTGTAGCTCTCGCTGCCGAACGCGACCTGGACCCAGTTGTAATCGCTCAGAATCGAGTCGCAGCCGCCCTGGTAGGCGAGCGCCATAATGTCTTCGCCGCTTCCTGCCGGCTTGACGAGCAGCACGAGGCCGGGCACCTCCATCGCGTAGGCGATCGCGGTTCCGTCCGTCGCGACCGAAACGTTCACTGCGGAGGTCACGGTGAGCTTCAGGAAGCCGCTGGAAAGCAGTTCGAGATTCCCGCCGATCTGCGGGTCGTCAGCCGTGGTGCCGGTCGTCCCGTTGTCGGAGGTGAACGTGAACAATCCGCCAGCGTAATTGAGCTGGACCGTGATGACGTCGCCCGGGCTCTGGGAGCCCACGTAGGTCCGGACCTGGACGCCCGCGAACCCGTCGGACTGGCCGCAGCCGGAACCGGTGAGCGACGCGACCGAGAGGGCGAGGGCGGTGATTGTCGTGGTTCTCATGGATCTCTCCTTCAAAGGATTCTCAGGCCGACCGACAGGCCGGCCTGCAAGAGCTTGAACTTCGGGCTGAGGGTGGTATCGCCCGTGGTTGAGGTGTTCTGAGTGGCGAACTGCACGTACTCGAAGTGGCCTCCGAGCGAGACGACGCGGCCCCAGTCCCAGAGCGCGACGGCCCTGAGCCCCAGCGGTTTCTTGTACTGGACCCTCGCGCCGTCGGCCGTGAGCTGCGTGAGCTTGTAGAAGCCCAGGACCTCGCCCTCGGCCTTGAGCATCCACCGGCCGATGCGGATTCCAAGCGTCGGCGCCGCGATATCCCAGCGGCTTCCTTTGAAATTCCCGGTCGCCGCCACTACCTCAGAGTAATGAGCCACGTAGGTATAGTTGCTCGAGACGCCAAAGAGAAACGGCCCGACCATCGCGCCCGCCGTTGTTCCCCCGCCGAACTGCGCCAGCGTGGGGGTGTCGGCGCCGGTCACGACGGTGGGGATCGTGAACCCCCCCGACCCATTCAGGTCGAGGTAGAGCCAGCTTGCGGGCGCCGCGACGGCAGGGGTGCCTGTTGAGGTCACTCCCAGCGCGAGTATCGAGCCCAAAACAGCGCTTCTTCCTACGAGCATCCGGCGCAGCAGCATTCAGTGTCTCCTTGAGAGGGTCGAGTTCGCCATCCAGTTTGCACGGTGCCGAAACCAGATGGAACAGAAATCTCGCGAAGATCAATGAAGCGAGCTGCCCTGCGTCTCGTCCCAGAGCAATCGGGGGGAGCGAGAGGGATCGGTGGAGCGCCTCGTGGATG
>CAYJTX010000154.1:0-7676 GCA_964372615.1 uncultured Bacteriovoracaceae bacterium
CTCTCGATGACGCCACCGCGGCTGCGGGCGGCCCTCGGCGGCATGCTGGGTGTGATCCTTCGTGCGACCGGCCTGCGGCGAAGAGTCGTCGAGGAAAACCTCGTACGGGCTTTTCCGGACACCGGCCCCGAATCGAGCGCTCTTCGCGAGCGTTTGAGGCGCGAAGCCTATGGGCATCTGGGGCGACTGGTCCTGGAGATTCTCATGCTGCTCGGGCCGCTGCGAAAGATCGTCAGCAGTCAGGTCGACGTCCGCGGTTACGAGCGGTACGAGCGCGCTCTTCGGGCCGGAAAGGGGGTCATCCTTCTTTCCAGTCACGTGGGGAACTGGGAGTGGATGGCGGCGAAGGGTGGAACGATCGGCGCTGACTTGATGATCGTCACGAAGCGGCTGAAGCCCGCCTGGCTGCATGCGGCGATCGAGACCGGCCGGTCCCGATGTGGGGTGAAGGCCGCCTACGAGCCGCGAACGCTCGCCGACGTCACGAGGCATCTGGAGAAGGGCGGGGTCGTGGGCTTTGTCCTCGATCAGTATGCGGGCGCTCCGATCGGGGTTCGGGTTCCCTACTTTGGCGTACCGGTCGGTACCGCGACAACCCTCGCCTCGATCGCGTGAAGGTCGGGGGCGACTGTGCTGCCGGTCGTCATGTTTCGGGAGCCCACCGGCCGGCATACGCTCGCGGTCGAGGAGCCGATTGAGTGGCTCGGGGCCGGTGAAAACGTACAGGAAGAGATTGCCACCAACACCGCTCGTTACGTCGCCCAGGTCGAGAAGCACGTGAAGGCCCATCCGGGTCAGTGGCTCTGGATCCACCGGCGATTCAAGGGCGATCTCTCTCCGCTTCGGCTCGGTGAATGGAAGGAAGGACGCGCTCGTCGGTCTTGAGCGGGGTGGCGCCCTGTGACAGGATGGGCCTGATGAAATTGCAGCACTTTTCCACCTGCCTCGTCGCGGGCCTCTTTTTCAGCTGTGCGGGCGCTCCGGTCGCGAAGATTCAGGATGACGGGAAGCTTCCCCAGGAGCTGACGAAGGAGCAGGCCGAGCGATTCGAGGTTCGGGAGGCGCCGCCCACGCCGACGCCGACGCCCAGCCCGAATACGGATGACGGCGGCAAGGGGAAGAAGAAGAAGAAAAAGGGCAAGGCCACGAAAGTGGTGGGAGCGCCCGAGGGTTTCCCGTACCCCCAGCGTCGCCCGGGAGTGGACCCCATCTGGCCGGGAGAAAAGTCGGTCTTCTCGATCTCCTACTTCGGGATGGCCGCCGGCGATTTCACGCTCGAGGTTCTTCCTTACCAGGCCATCAACAGCCGCAAAGTCTATCACGTGCGGGGGACCGCGGTGAGCAGCAAGGTATTCAGCCTCTTCTACCGGCTGAACGACACGGTTGAGACCTTCTTCGACTTCGACGGACTCTTTTCCCACCGCTTCCACCTCATCCTCGACGAAAGCAAGCAGACCCGTGACGCACTGGAGCTGAACGACTCCGAAAGGCGCCAGACGTTCTACTGGAACCGCTGGAACCACCGGGACAAAGGTTACAAGGAGACGAAGGAGTTCTTCGAGATCCCGTCGTTTCCCCAGGATAGCCTGTCGATGATTTACTACCTCCGCTCCGTGCCGCTCCCCGATGGCGCGGTCGTGACGGTTCCAGTGGTTTCCGAAGGCAAGACCTGGGAGGCGGTCCTGACGGTCGTGAGGCGGGAAGAGGTGCGCACCCCGCTCGGCAAGATCATGGCGGTCGTCGTGAAACCCGAGACCAAGTACCAAGGGGTGCTTCAGAAGCGGGGCGACAGCTTCCTCTGGCTGACCGACGACGAGCGCCGCTTCGTGCTTCGGCTCGAGGCCAAGATTCGGGTGGGTACGGTCGTGGCCGAGCTGAGGGAAATCGAGAAGGGCACGCCGCCCGCGCCGGCTTCCGGCTCGGCAAGCGAGCCTCCCGGCGGGACGATCACCGCCACGCAATGAACCGCATCCTGATACGCTGCCCCAACTGGATCGGCGATCAGGTGCTGGCCTATCCGTTCTACTATTTTCTGAGGCGGGCATTTCCGCGGTCGAGGATCGCCGCGGCTTGCGTGCCGTGGGTTTCGGATCTGATGTTTCACGACCTGGTCGACGAGGTCATCGTGCTCCCCCGGCCGCGCGGGCCCGGTATCGGCGCGCGATTTCGGGCGCTCGAGGAGGGGGCTTCGCGCGCTCGGGCGCTTGGGCCGTGGGACCTAGGAATCGCGCTTCCGAATTCCATTTCCTCGGCCTGGTTTCTTCGGCGCTCCGGCGCCCAGCGGAGAAGGGGTTATCGATCCGACGTTCGCAGTTGGCTGCTGAACGAGGGTGTGGCGTGGAACGCCGATCCCGGAAGGCACCGCGCCCAGGCGTACCTGGACCTGCTTCCTCCGGAGGCGACCGCCACTCGCGACGCGCGGGAGTTCTGGGCAGGTCTTCCCGAAGACGACCTCGATTCAGGAACTCCGGGCGAGCTTCGAGCTTTCGACGCCGTCGCCTCGTGGTCTGGAATCCGAGGTCCGGAGCGGCCGCCCGGCGATTACTACGTGATTGCTCCCGGAGCCACCGCCGAGTCGCGACGTTGGCCCGAGGAGTATTTCGTGCGGCTCGCCCGGATGATCGCCGACCAGAAGGGTTGGACTGGAGTGATCGTCGGTGGCGCCTCGGAGGCGGTTCTGGCGACGAGGTGGGCGGCGGAGGAGGAGTTGCGGCTCCTGGACCGGACGGCGTCCTGCCCCGTTTCGGGCCTTCACGGGCTCTTCTCAGGAGCGAAGTTCACGGTCTGCAATGAGTCCGGCCTAGCGCACGTGGCCGCGCTTTCGGGCTCCTTCGTGCAGGTGGTCTGCGGCGCGGCGGATCCGAGGCGCACGCGCCCGCTGGGTCCCGGCCGGGTGCAGGTCGCAGTGAATCCTGTCGACTGTTGGCCCTGCGAGCGCAATACTTGTTCTCAGCCGATCGAGGCGAAGATCCGCTGCCTTCGGGGGATCTCACCCGAGACGGTCTGGGAGGAGATCCAGCGTGGACTCGCCAAGCCGCGCGCCTGAGCACCAGCCGGGGATTCACGCCGACGTCCCGGCGCTGGTCGAGGTCCTTCGAGGGCGACTGGAGGCGCTGGCGATCTGCCTCTCTCACTCCTGGGGCGGGCTCGAGCAGGTGGCGGCGGGCGACGCCTCCGACGTCGCCGGTCTCGGGCTGAGTGTCCGCCTCCTCTGCCTGGAGGGCAGTCCGATTCACGAGGTGCTTTCCAGGCGAGGTGACGTCACGGTACTGCCCATCGACTTCCGCCCCCGGGATCTGCTCGACCTCAAACTTCGGAACGAGCTGCACCGGCTCTGCGCCGAGGGCGTGAACCTGATCCACCTGCACCAGCCATCGCTCCTGGCGTCGGTGACGCCCTGGTTCTGGTGGCGCCCACGAGTCGCGATCGTCGCTTCGCGGCACATCCTGACCGGTCACGACAAGAGGAACTTCTTCCATCGCGCGATCTACAGCAGGCTCGACGCCCTCGTCGTGATGAGCCAGACGATGCGGCGAAACGTCCTTGACACCCACCCGCTTCGGGAGCCCCGGGTGCAGGTCATCAACCTCGGGCTCGACTTCGATCGCTTCGACCCCGAGAAGGTCGATCCCGGGCGCCAGCGGGCCCAGTGGGGAGCCGACGAGGACACGATCGTGATCGGCCTGGTGGGGCGGATCGACCCGGCGAAGGGCCAGGCGGCCTTCATCCGGGCGGCCGCGGGCCTGCTCAAGCACCTTCGTCTCGAGGAGAAGCTCAAGTTCGTGATCGTGGGAGAGGAGACCCTCGGCCGGGCGGCGACCCACCTCGCGGAGCTCAAGGAGATGGTCGCCCAGTTTCGGATCGAGGACACGGTCGTGTTCGCGGGCTTTCAGGACAACATTCCCGAGGTGATGCGGGGCTTCGATATCTTCGTCATGCCTTCGCGCCAGGAGGCGTTCGGCCTCGTCGCGATCGAGGCGATGGCGATGGAGTGCCCGATCATCATCTCAAGCGGCGGGAGCGCGGCCGAGATCGTCGGCGAGCAGGAGTTCGGGCTGCTTGTCCACCCGGACGACGCCTTCGATCTTCAGCGTCAGATCCGGTACCTTCTCGACAACCCGCTCGAGCGGGTGAAAATGGGCCAGCGGGCACGCGCGCATGCGAAGGCGAACTTCGACCGAAAGGTACGGCTGCAGCGGACGCTCGAGCTCTACGAGCGCGCGTTGAAGAGGAGACTGGGGTAGGGCGGGCGTGCCGGTCGAGCGCGTCGGCCGCGTAGACCATGAAGAATCAATAGATTTACGGAGGGTCTTGCGCTGAAGGTCTGGACAGGGTTCGGTCTCGGGCGCACGCTCATCCCGGAATGCGCTTGTGGGGGTGCGTTGCGGTTGGCTGCGTTTTGTTGGCGAGTGGAGTGGCGGGGGCCGCTCCGACGACCGGTTCGGATCTTTTCTTTCGCCTTGAGACGGGAGTCGCCGGGCAGGAAGTGCGGCTGGCCGCCGAGCCGACCTCCTGGGAGGACCGGGCGATCGAGATGCCCGAAACGTCGCCCGGACTCTACGAGGTTCGCGTACCGGCTCCCTGGCTTCCTTCCTTTCAGTACAAGTTCACTGTCGACGGTAGCTGGGTCGCGGACCCGTCCAACCCGCTGCGCTCGCCGGACGGCCATGGGGGCTAGAACTCCGTTGCACCGGATACCGGTTTTCGCGAGGATCCCTGGCTCACGCGTCTGGCGGGAACTCCCGAACCCATCCTTCGTTCACTGACTCTTCACGACCTCGAGGGTTACCCCCGCCGGTTGGAGCTCGTGATTCCACGAGGCGCCGGGCCGATCGGCGGGTTCGTGTATTTTCAGGACGGGGGGGACTACCTCGAGCGCGGGTCGGCTGCCACTCTGCTCGCGAATCTCGCGCGCGCACGGCGAACGCCTCCGCTCGTCGGAGTCTTCGTGCCACCCCGAGATCGCATGCGCGAGTACGCGCTCTCGGAAGCCTACGTGGCGTTTCTCGCTGACGTCGTGGTGCCCGCGGCGGAGGCCGCCGTGGGCCGCGTTTCGGCGGATCGACGCCTGGTCATCGGTCCGTCCATGGGGGGGCTGATCTCGCTCCTCGCGGCGATTCGGCGGCCGGACGTATTCGGGCTCGCGGCCTCCCAGTCGGGAGCGCTCTGGTGGGACGACGAGAGGATCGTTCGGCTGCTGGAGGCCTCGTCCCCTCGGGCCCGCCTTTTCCTGGACGCGGGAACTTATGAGTCCGAACGAATCCAGGGGTCCAATCGACGGGCGCTTCAGGCAGCCCGTGACGCGGGCTTCTCGGTGGCCGCGAGAGAGTACCCCTCCACTCACGACTGGATCGCGTGGCGAAACAGGTTGGCCGAGATCCTGATCCATTTTTTTCAATGAATGGGGCTTCGCGAGAGGTGGTCGCGGAGGGATTCATTTGGCACTCGACAGACGTGCCTGGGTGGGTGTAATGCATCGCGTTACAAGGTCTTGAATCGAGGGTTCCGGTGAAGGGACAACAGACTCCAGGCGTGGTCGCGTGGGCATTGGCGGCGCTCTCGTGCGCGGTCACGACCTCAGCGGCATGGGCGATCGACGAGCCGGTTCGCCAGGTCACTGATCTGGCTGAAGCCAGGCCCGAGCCGGTCGTGCGGGTCCGGACGGCGCGGGTCGTGCTCGCGGATTACGCCCTGCTTCGTCGCGACTTCGCCGAGATTCGCGCGGCGTCCGACGCGCAGGTCGATGCCTGGCTGCTCGAGAAGACCGCGTGGATCGCGGAGCCGCAGACCCGTCAGACCGAGGTGAATACGCACATCGAAACGATGGGGGGCGGGAGTCGCGCGTTTCGGCCGCAGAGCTACGGCCGGGCCTTGGTTTTCCAGGCGGGTCATCGCAGGCTCATCGACGCGAAGGGCGCTGGGGCCCTCGCCCCCAGCCAGGGCCATCATTCGAATGGGCTCGCGACGCTCGGCGAGGCGATCCGCGAGTTTTCCTATGAGAAGCTCGCCCGGATGCTCTTCCTGCACGGCCGCACTCGCTTCGAAACGGTGGGCACGTACGCTGTCATCGACTGGGGATTCGACGTGATTCACGAGAGCGGGGCGCGGGACCCCGCGGGAATGCTGCTCCGACAGGCGCACCGGCGCTATGCGGGGCATAGTCAGTCCATCTTCAAGGGCGCGCACGCCCGAGACATCGAGGTCGCGCTCCGGCGTTACGGTGTTACGACGGCCGGCATGCACTATGCGTCCAACCTGGAGGGGCTCGACCGGATCAACGTGCAGGGCACGCCAGAGGGAGCCGTAGTGGACTTCGGTGCGTTTCTCACGGTCGAGCGCTTCGAGCGCGCCGCGCGGTCGCTTGCCGAACCGGGCGTGCTGCTGCTCGAGCCGGGCCATATCAACTTCGTGCAGCCCGACTCCGCAGTTCGCATTCCCGTCGACGTCTGGGGCTCGAGCGTGAGCGGCATCCTCGATCCCAAGTTCGACAACCCCTGGATCTGGTCGCACGAGCTCGCCCGCGACCTCCGCCGCGGCGTCGCTCTGCGCGAGCACGCGGCGCTTCACTACGACAACCTGGTCGGGAGCGTGAGACGCAGGCTCTTCAGCGCCGGCGCGGCCGACGCGGTCGGGGCGATCGGGCGAATTCTGGGCAGCGTCCGCTAAAAGGCCGCCGAGGCGGCGCTGAAATCCAGTCACTGCGCTCGCTCGAGGGACCTGAGCTCCTCTTCCAGGCGCCTGAGCAGGGGGCCGGGCGGCCGCTGCGCCAACGCCTTGCGGATCGCGGCGATCACTTCTCCACGCGCAGAGGCCTCGCTTCGCGCTTCGGCGGCCAGCCTTCGAAGCGCGAGCGTCTCGGGCAGGAGCATCGACGAGATGAACTGGTCGCGTTCGCCCACGTCATAGCGCTCGAGCTCCGGGGAGGAGAGGTCATCTCGGCCCGACAGATCGGCGGTCACGACGTCGACCAGCGCCTTGCGTGCCTCGGGCGTTCGCGTCTTCGAGAGCGCGAGCACGAGGGCGGCCCGCTGCTCGTAGTGAGCGGCGGGGGTCTTCCAGTAGCGGACGGCCAGGGGCCCGGCGTCGGCGGCCGTGAGGGTCGCGAGGGCGACATCGAAATCCCTGCCGTTCACGTCGCGGCTCTCGATCATCGCGAGGACTTTTCGCGCGGGGGAGCCCGTCACCGGCTGGGGCGACTCGACCTCAGTCTCTGGCGCGGCCTTCGGGACCGAAGCGACAGACGCGGTCGGCGCGGGAGTCGCCGGTTCACCCCGCGATCCCTCCTTTGGCGCCCGCATGCGAAGCCCCGCCACGATAACGAAAGCGATAAGCACGGCCACCGCCGCAAGCGCGACCTTGCGGCTGGGGCTGGGCGTCGCCGGGCTCATCGAGTCTCTCGTCCCAGCTTCTCCTGGTCGGGTCATAGGTCCGAGAGCTTATCTCCGCTCGACGCGAACGCCCAGCGCTTCGCGGTCTTCCGTGCGCGTGTGACGCAGAGTCGAGTCCACGAATCGCTCTGCTGCCGACGAGCGGACCAGCTCAGAGCAGTTGGAGCAGTTCATGGCGATCTCGCGCGTGAAGATCGCCTGATACGAGTAGCTTCCCTGGAGACTGCTGTCGCAGGCGGCCCTTCCGCGGAAGGGCGCGTAGTCGAAGTCCGAGGGGCAGGTGGCGTG
>CAYJTX010000155.1:0-7657 GCA_964372615.1 uncultured Bacteriovoracaceae bacterium
TCTCGTCGACAAGAAGACTCGAAAGGGCTTGTTGCTGAATACGCACCTGGACACTGTTGGCCCCGGGCTTCCTGAAAACTGGACCGAGACCGGGGGTGATCCGTTCTCGGCAGCGATAAGGGATGGCCGAATTTACGGATTAGGCAGCGCCGACGTGAAACTCGATTTTCTCTGTAAACTGCGAGCTATCGAAAAATTCAGGGACCGAAAGCTCAAGATGCCCGTCTACCTTGTCGGCACCTGCGGAGAGGAGGTCGGGATGTTTGGGGCGAGATACCTGATCAAGTCGATGGTGCTGAATCCGAAGTACGTCTTGGTCGGAGAGCCGTCAGAGCTCAAGGTCGTCTATGCTCACAAGTGCTACTCCATCTATCGGATCACGATTGGCTATCAGCTGATCGAACGAGACGCCCGCGGCTTCAATCGGAGGATAGACATCCACTCCTTTGGTCGCTCCGCTCACGGGTCGTACCCCCATTTGGGCGTGAATGCTGTAACGCAGGTTTTGGACTTCATCCAGTATGCAGCGGATAACGGATTTGAGATCCGATTCACGCGAATGGACGGGGGGGACACCGTAAACAAGGTTCCCGACCGCGCAACCGCAGAATTCTACCTGACTTCACATCAGTTCGAGGACTTCAAGAGGTTCTTCCGGGAAACCGTGAAGGCCAAAAAACTTGAGGCCGCGTTCCGAGTCGAACTCGGTGGACTGGGTGACACGGGTGTTCGGTTTCTGCCGGATACCATCTTCCCTTGTATCACCGACTCGGTGGGGTTCTTTCGGGGCCTTGGGGTGGAACTCGAGGGGAAGAAGGACGAGTCCTACAATCCCCCTTTCTCGACGGTCAGCATGGGGAAGCTGGTGCAAAAAACAGGAGCGGTAGATCTTTTTTTCGATCTCAGGATCCTCCCTGACGTTTCTCCCGAGAAGATCGAGAAACAGGTCCAGGAGGGGATCCGTGCGGTGTCAACTCGATATCCCGGCCTCAATGTCACTGTGACGCGGGAACGGATGAATCCAGGCCTGAACATGGCCCTGGAGAGCGACCTTGTGAGGATCTGTCGGAAGGCGCTGACCGCGGCGGGGATCCCCGAGCAGTTCGCCAAGAAGGCGACTTCCACTGAGGCTGCCCAGTATTTTCAGGCTGGCTACGAGGCCGTAGTCTTCGGGCCTGGAGAATCCATGGGCAATAGCCACAGCCCGAACGAACACAATCTTCTCGCGCAACTGGAACAGGCGACGCTTTTCTATGAAAAGCTGATTGAGTCGGTCTGCGCATGATTCTGCTTCGAGAGGCGCAGGAGGCGGACATCGACGCTCTGGAGAGGTTCGCCCAAATTCCAGGGTTCATCAATCTTCCGAACGATCGGGAGTTACTCAAGGAGAGAATCGACCGATCGACACGCTCCTTCGGAGATACCCTCAAGGACCGAAGTGAGGCCAAGTACGTGTTCGTCGCGGAGGACCCCGTGAGTAAGAGGGTATACGGGACATCCATGGTCGCCGCGCAGCACGGTACGCCGGATTCACCGCATTTTTATTTCGAGATCGGAAGCGAGGAAAAGTTTTCCGAGACGATCAATACGGGGTTCATCCACGGCACGCTTAAACTGAAATACGATACCAACGGGCCTTCCGAGATAGGAGGCCTTGTGATTGACCCCGCTCACAGGAACACGGAAGATCGAATCGGACGGCAGATCTCCTTTGTTCGATTTCTTTTCATCGGGGTGAATCGGCAACGGTTCAAGAGGAAGCTCCTGGCGGAGTTGTTGCCACCTTTGAACAAGAAGGGGCAGTCTCCTCTCTGGGAAGCGGTCGGGCGAAGGTTCACGAATATGGATTACTGGGAGGCCGACCAGCTTTGCCAGAAAAACAAGGAATTCATCTTCTCCCTGTTTCCGTCCGGAAAAATATACACGACCTTTCTGCCTGCAGAAGCTCGCAATGCGATCGGAAAGGTGGGGAAGGAGACTGAGCCGGTGCTCCACATGCTGAGGAAGATCGGCTTTCAGTTCAAGAACCAGGTCGATCCCTTTGACGGAGGACCACACCTTTGGGGAAACGTGGACGAACTGGGCCCAGTCAGGAAGCTCACTCAGGCCGTGTACTATCCGAACGCAAGGGGCTCGGGGGATTCCTCCATGGAGGGCGGTCTCCTCGCCCGTACCCAACAGAGGGCTGGAACTTTTCGAGCCATTGCGATCGTTGCGGCGGTTCACGACGGGAGCCTGGCTACGGCTGTTCCGATCGCCGATTCCTGCATCGAAGCGCTCGAGTTGCGTCCGGGTGATTCGGTCAGTTTCATGCCGTTTTACTGAAAACAGGGGGTCGTGATCATGGGTGTCCAAACGCGATTCAAGTTCGAGGCGCGAGGGAATTTCTTAAATGGAGCTTTCGCGAGACCCGCCGACCCCACTGGGCAGTGGACAAGCCGCTCCCCAGCGGACCTGACGGACGAAATTGGCGTGTTCACGTCGTCGTACCAGGCGGTGGATGACGTGGTGGGCTCGGCCAGAGGGGCGGCTTCGGTGTGGAGAAAGCGGACAGCTCCCGACCGGGCGGAATATCTGCGCCGGTACCAGGCTGCAGTCAGGAGTCGCCAGGACGAAATCGCCGAGCTGATTTCCAGGGAGGTCGGAAAGCCGCTCTGGGAAGCCAAGAGCGAAGTAGCCTCAATGCTCAACAAGGTTGACATCACCTTGACAGAGAGCATGAAACTTGTCGGTGACTACGAAATTACTCGCATCATGGAGAATGCGCGTGGGGTGTGTCGATATCGGCCCCATGGAGTGATGTCAGTCATCGGGCCATTCAATTTTCCCGGGCACCTTCCCAACGGGCACATCGTGCCGGCGCTGGCGACCGGGAACACTGTGATCTTCAAGCCGTCGGAAAAGGCGCCGATGGTCGGGCAGGTGATCGCCGAGTGCTTTCAGGAGGCCGGCCTACCCGCGGGAGTTTTCAACCTCATTCAGGGCGAGAAGGAAGTGGGTCGCCGGCTCTGTGTCCATGAGGACGTGGATGGGGTGCTTTTCACCGGCTCGTACGAAGTTGGAACGCGCATCAAGCAGGATACTTTGCAGCAGCACTGGAAGATTCTCGCTCTTGAGATGGGAGGGAAGAATAGCGCTATTGTATGGGAAGACTCAGATCTGGAGACCGCGGTTTACGAAACGCTGGTGGGCGCGTTCGTTACCGCTGGGCAGCGCTGCAGCGCCACGAGTCGAGTTCTGGTGCATTCCAGGATCGCCGATGCGTTCGTTCGCCGCCTGCACGAACGGTCCAAGGCATTTTCGATCGCGCATCCGCTCTCGAATCCGTTCATGGGCCCTCTGATCGACGCGAGTTCCGTCGACCGATACATGAAATTTCTAGGGATGGCGTCTCGGGAGGGTTGCGAAGTGATTATGCGTGGAAAGATCCTTGATCTGGAGACCCGCGGTCATTTCGTGACCCCGTCGATCTGCCTGATCACGGATCCGAGTCTTGCTTCTGCGAGAAAGAGTCTCTACCAGCAGACTGAACTTTTTGCCCCCAACGTTGCAATCACTCCCGTGCATGAAATCGAAGAGGCTGTTTCGCTCGCCAATGCGACGCAGTACGGTCTTGTGTCGAGCGTTTTCACGCGATCGAAAGCCATTTACGAGACTTGCATTGAGGGTCTCGTCTGCGGCCTCGTCAACTTGAATAAGTCGACTGTTGGCGCTTCATCTCGACTGCCGTTCGGAGGAGTGAAGAAAAGCGGCAACCATTTTCCGACGGCCCTGTCGGCGACACTCTATTGCTCCTACCCGGTTTCGTCCCTGGAGGTGGATGATCCCCAGCCTGTGAACTTAGGAAGCTTTCCCGGTCTGAACTGGGTTTGAAGATCGATAAAAAAAGAAAGGGCCGCCCGGCGAGGCGGCCCTTCATACTGTGATCTGAACTTTCGGTGATGTGCGCTTAATGCGCTTTGGCCACGTTCGCTGCTTGGGGGCCCTTCGGGCCCTCGATCAGGTCGAAGCTCACCTTTTGGCCTTCAGCAAGTGTCTTGAACCCTTCACCCACTATCGCTGTGTAGTGCACAAAGACGTCACGATCGGTTCCTTCCGCCTGGATGAACCCGTACCCCTTGCTGTCATTGAACCACTTAACCAAGCCAGTTGCCATTCGAACACCCCCTGTAACGATAGAAAATCAGCAACTTGTCTCTTGAAGTAAACGTGGATCTGTCCGCGCGTCAAACAAAAAGAGTGAAGGACTTGCGAAGAGAGCACCATCGCAGGTCCTTCACCCTTTCTAGTTCCGATCCGCTTCGCTTCCGCTAGGTCGGGCTCATTGGCTCGACGTGTCACTCAACTCCAACTCAACTTGTTTTACTCGGAACAAGGAACTTTCAGCTGATCAGGGTCTCATCAAAAGAACCCCGAACCACTCGACGGGCTCGAAGAACCGTAGGCGCCGCCGGCCCAGTAGGTGCCGGCCCCCGGCCCGCTCGTCATCGGGGGCATTCCCATGCCTCCCGAGCCGCCGAGGGCCTGCTGGAGTTGCTGTTGCATCTGGGCGCGCTGCTGGTCGACCGCCTGGGCACGCTGGGGAAGGCTCCTGGCCGTCTGCATGGCGGTCATCGCGCTCGAGCAGGACTCAAGCGAAGAGAACCGTCCGCTGCAGCTGTTCATGACATCATTCTGAAGGCCGTTCATGAGATTCATGTAGTTCGGCACGAAGAGAAAGTTGTTGGCCATTCCGTTACTGGCCAGCTGCGCCGTTCTGCCAACCGCGATGTCGCGCTGGTAGTTGGCCAGGCGCTCCTGATTGGGCTCACTGAGACATTCCAGCGATTGGGCATCGCTGACCGTCGCTCCGGCCGACTCGTAAGATCGATAGGTGGCGGCCCGGCCATTTACGTACTTCAGCGCGATTTCGTGGAAGACGGGTGCGATCTGGTCGTGCAGCTCACAGTGGCTCTCAGCCCAAGCAAGCAGCTCCTCGCGGAGCTCGATGAGCTCGTCTTCGTTCGCACGGGCGACCCGGCGAGAGAAAAGCGAGACTTCAGCGCGATCAAGCTCCCGAGTGATTCGCTCAAATTCCCCTTCAGTCAGGGCACTCAGGGACTGGAGGCCCAGAAGGGCTTCACGGGCACTAGTAATCCTATCGGCCGATCCTCGACAACCCACTTCGCCGCGATAGCGGTCGATCAATCGCTGTCGGGCCGTCGCTTCCCGCTCGCGTCTCTCCGCGAGCAGCGTGGCGCCGCTCTTGTGATGAATGGGGGCCGCAGCGTCGAAGGGCTCGGCAACAGTAGGATTCAGCGCCTGATTCGGGTCGTGATGAATCAGCCCGACGTCTACGTCGCCGGCCGATCGGAGGTCGAGCACGGCTTCCGGAAGCGTATGGAGTCTGATGCAGTAGGTCTCGGATGACTCGTTTTCGCTGCAGTTCCGGCTTCGAAGCCGGTGCTGACACTCGCGGCCCTGACCAGTAGGGTCTTCGATCTGAAAGCCCACCCAGCCCTTCGTTCTCAGCGTTGGAGCAGTTGCCGTATTCGTGATGGTGAAATGACTTCGGCAGGCGCGGAAGACCAGCCCATAAAGGGTCACTCTACTCGGGTTCGTTACATTATCAGGAGAAGCCTGGAACGTAGGTGTGTTTCCAGCCTGAAACGTGTCTCGGGCCTCAGCCAGATCGAGGGTCCTACGGACCTCTACGGTCGGCGTAGCCGGCTCGACGACAGGAATCTCACTGGGGTGCTCGCCATCACCGATTGCAGCAGCGGGCACGAGCGCCGCAGAAAAAGATACGAGTGCCAACAAGGTTTTGCGGTTCATACCAACTACTCCTTACAACAACAGCTCCGCTCAGCAGTCTCTCAACACCGCTCGAGAGAGAATCACTCTCGATAGGGGTGTAGAGCAAGGCCTAGGCCAATTTTGACCCACCCCATCCGCTCTAATTAACTCCTGTAATTACCATATATTGATACCACCCTCCGAGAACACCATGCGGCGCAGCATCGTCAGAAGACCGGGTTACTGTAGAGAGTCTAGGCAGGTTGTTTGTGTCGGGCTAATTTGGGCAGACCATGAAATTCCGACCCGCTGATCCGCTGGGTCTAAAGAGAGTGATGGCTCCCAGGGGAGTCCTCCCCCAACAGGCCGAGAGGCTCGATCCGTCACTTCCGATCGCCGAAGACGAGGTGTTGATCGAGGTTGAGAGTCTCAATATTGATTCCGCGAGCTTCCGACAGATCAAGGAGGTCTGCGGCGGCGACTCGTCGAAGATGGTGTCGCATATTGCGGAATTGGTCGCTCGCAAGGGAAAGCACCACAATCCCGTCACCGGCTCCGGAGGTATGCTGATCGGGAAGGTTTTGGACGTTGGTCCGCGGTTTCCGATCGACTCCAAACCGATCTCAAAGGGTGATCGCATAGCGACCCTCGTTTCCCTGACGCTGACTCCGCTCGAACTTCGATCGATCAGGAAGATCCATATGGAAACGGATCGAGTGGATGTCGAAGGATCAGCAATTCTCTTCGCATCAGGAATTTTTTCTCGGCTGCCTCTGGACTTGCCGGAGGCGGTGGCGCTCGCCGTTCTCGACGTGGCTGGAGCACCGGCCCAGGTGCGAAGGATGGTTCGGGATGATCAGATCGTAGTCGTCATTGGGGGGGGCGGGAAATCTGGCCTGCTCTGTCTTTACGAAGCGAAGAGAAGGAAGGGCGTGATTTCCATTGCCATCGACTACTCCGACGCAGCAGTCCAGCGCGCGGAGAGCCTCTCCTTCGTAGATCATGCGCTGCAGGCGGATGCGCGCAACGCGGTCGAGGTGATGGAAAAGGTCTGGGCGGCCACCCAAGGACGCATGGCTGATTTGGTCGTGAACGTCGCCAACGTACCCGAGACGGAGATGGCGAGCATTCTTTGCTGCAGGAAAAAGGGTACGGTGTACTTTTTCAGCATGGCGACGAGTTTTACCCGGGCCGCACTCGGGGCCGAGGGCGTCGGGGCAGACGTGGAGTTGCGAATCGGCAATGGATACACCGAAGGTCACTCGGACCTAGCTCTGGGCTTGCTTCGAGAGAGTCCCGAACTGCGTGAGCTTTTTGAGATGACCTACAGGTAAGGTTATTTTCTATGGGACACCTCAATCTGGACTTACGAGTTATCGAAAGATGCCGCGAGCTGGCGAGCTCGATCGCGTTGCCGATCGAGAGCATGATTCGGGCTCATACGACCGTGGCAATCGAGCGGGCGACACTTCGAATGCTCGGCGTGAACGGCGCGGTCGAGCGAGGAGGCCAGCTCTTTCCT
The DNA here is from genome assembly GCA_964372615.1 of uncultured Bacteriovoracaceae bacterium. GTDB lineage: Bacteria > Bdellovibrionota > UBA1018 > UBA1018 > UBA1018 > CAYJTX01. The sequence continues at coordinate 7,298 of CAYJTX010000155.1, forward strand.
GAGGCGAACGTGATCGTGGAGGGAGCGCTCCAGAGCGGGGGTCTCGGTAAAGGAGTTCTCAGATCGTTCGTCAACGGGATGATTCAGACGGACTTGGGCGCGGAGGAGCTGGGTCGGAAAGCGGCTGTTCGTAAGATTCTGCTGCCCCAGCTCGCCCAGGCACCCGAACGACAGATTCGGACAGTCGCGGAGGATCTCTGCCGGCTGGCCGTCTCAACCCTCGCGGAAAAGAGGGTCCAGCGAGACGGAATCCGAACTGAAGCAGGGGATCCGTTCGACCTGAAGGGCTCGAATGGGCCGCTTCTCTACGTGATCGTGGCGACGGGAAACATCTACGACGATGTGATTCAAGCTCGAGCG
>CAYJTX010000156.1:0-7639 GCA_964372615.1 uncultured Bacteriovoracaceae bacterium
GGGATTGAACTCATCCTCATCGATCTGGTTGGCGGTCGCGATCACGACGCCCGGATTGAGTACGGCCAGGAGCGCGTCGGTCGCGTTCCAGGTCGCGGTGATCTGGGTATCGAGCGTGGTGTTGTCGGAGTTAAAGAAGAGCTCGGTCGTCTTGCGCCAGAAGAGCTTGGGGCCGAGCGAGCTCGCGGAACCCGCGATGTCCGTAAGTAACTGGAAAAAGTTGGAGAGGCCCGCCGCGCAGCCCTGTGAGGCCGCGCGCGCGATGCGCACCTTGTTGTCCGTGTTCACCGACCCGTAGAGCGGTTCGATCGCGGCGACGGCCGTCGTGCAGTCGCCCGAGCTGAGCGCCCGGTTGACGGAGTCCAGGATCGCGGCCTTGCCCTCGATCGTGGAGCCGTCGTAGCGGGGCGCGCTGCAGGCCGACGAGGCGAGCGCCGCGACGGCAAGCCATGCCAGTTTTACGTTCGGGCCGTCCATAGCCCTCCCTTTCTTTCGACCGACCGCCTCGCTCAGCGCTCGACGTAGTCGACGATCCGGCGACAGCCCTGCTCGAGCGACCGATCGTCCGTCGCGACGCTGAGCCGGACGAAACCGGGCTCCCCGAACGGGGTTCCCGGAACCACGGCGACGCGCGCTTCGGCGAGCAGGCGCTCGGCGAAAGCCATCGAATCTCTCTCCTCCACCCCGGCGAAGACGTAGAACGCCCCGTCCGGGGTGAATGGTTCAATTCTGCGGGATTTCCCGAGGATTTCCAATGCCAGGTCGCGGCGGCGGCGATAGGTCGCGACCTGCCCGGCAAAATTTTCCTCGGGCAACGCGAGCGTGGCGACCGAGGCCCACTGCGCCAGCGCGTTGATACCCGAGGTGCTCTGACCCTGAAGGGTAATGAGCCCCTGGGTGAGGCCCTCGGGCGCGACGCTCCAGCCCACGCGCCAGCCGGTCATCGCTCCGCTCTTCGACATCCCGTTGACAGTCACCAGCCGATCCCGGAGGCCCGGGCAGGACTCCAGAAACGAGCAGAAGGGAACTCGACCGAAGACGATCCGGTCGTAGATCTCGTCGCTGAGGATCCAGACGTTCTCGGCTCCGGGGGTCTTGAGCAGTACTTCTCCGAGCGCCGCGTACTCCTCCCGGGAGTACATCGCGCCCGTCGGGTTGCTCGGCGAGTTGAACACGAGCATCCGCGCCCGTCGCGAGCCGGCCAGCGCCGCCCGCAGCTGGTCGGGCGTGATCTTGAAGCCCTGCGAGAAACCACCGTGAATGAACTTCGGGACACCCCCCGCGATCTTCACCATCTCGGGATAGCTCAGCCAGTAGGGGGACGGGATCAGCACCTCGTCGCCCGGATCCACGAGGGCCAGGAGAGCGTTGAAGATGGCCTGCTTTCCACCGTTCGTCACGACGACGTCCGCGGCTCTCCACGGAACGGAGCGGGCCACGGACGGCTGCTGCGCGTTCGTCTTGCGGGCGATCGCCTCGCGAAGCTCAGGAATGCCGGCTGCCGGCGTATACCTCGAGCGGTTCGCCGCGACGGCGTCGAGGACGGCTTTCTTCGCCGCATCCTGAACGTTGAAGTCGGGCTCGCCGGCCGTGAGGTTGATCACGTCGGCGCCCTGGGCCTTGAGGCTCTGAACCATCGCGTTCAGCTTGAGCGTCGCGCTTTCCGAAACCCCGTCGAGCCGTTGGGCCAGGCGCACCCCGGTCGTGCTCACTGCGGAGCGCTTCCCGGGAGCTTCCTCTTCAAGTGGTCGATCACCTGCTTCGGGACGTACGACGAGATGTCTCCGCCGTAGCGATGCAGCTCCTTGATCATCGACGAGCTCACGAAGAAGAGGTTCTGGCCCGTCATCATGAAAAGGGTCTCGACCTCCGGACAGAGCTGCTTGTTCATGCTCGCCATCATGAACTCGTACTCGAAGTCGCTCGCGGCCCGAAGGCCCCGGATCACGGCCGAAACCCCGTTTTGGCGGGCATAGTCCATGATCAGCCCTCCCCAGCGGTCGACCTTCACCGTCGGGCGGTCCTTCACGACCTCCCGGATCAGCTCGAGCCGTTCCTCGGGAGAGAAGAGCGGACTCTTCCTCCCCGTTCCCGCCACGACGATCACGATCTCGGAAAAAAGGGAGATGGAACGGTCCAGGATGTCGAGGTGCCCGTTGGTGATCGGATCGAACGAGCCCGGGTAAGCGGCCCGAAGGCCCTTTCGGGTCGGCGTCACGGCAGATTCTCCGCTTCCACGTCGAGCCTCACGTAGGTCGTCAACACGGAATCACCATAGTTTTTCTCGCGCTCTTTGACAAGAAACCCGGCGCGATCCGGCAGCTTCGCGGGGCCGGACTTCTGTCGCCCCCACTCGAGGCAGAGCCTTCCGCCCTGAAGAAGCAGCTTGCCCCAGGCCAGATCCGCCACGAGCTTTCGTTCCCACCCCTCGGCGTAGGGGGGGTCGGCCAGCACCAGGTCGAAGGGGCCCAGATTCGAGAGGCGCGGGCCTCCCGTCTCTTCTTCTCCGATTTTCTGAACCAGCACCTGAACCCGCTCCCGGACTCCCAGTTCCCGGGCGTTCTGCTCGATGATGCGCGCGACCGGACGAGAGGCCTCTACGAAGACGACCCGGGTCGCTCCTCTCGACAGAGCTTCGAAGCCAAGTGCCCCGCTACCTGCGAAGAGATCGAGCACGGTCGCTCCATCGACGACTCCCTGCAGGGAATTGAAAAGCGCCTGTCGAAGCTTCGAGCCCGTCGGTCGAGTTCGGTCATGAGAGGGGGCGCGGATTTCCCGCCCGCGCAGCTCACCCCCGGTGATTCGGATCATGGTTCGGTGTCTACGCGGCCCGCAGGCGCCGGCCCCTGCGGCCTCCGGTCGCGGCGCCTTGCTGTGGCGCGGTCCGCGTCACCGGTACCTTGAACTCGGTCCCGTCGGCGAGCGTGACGGAGAGCGAGTTGTCAGTGAAGCCGATCGTGATGTCCTGACCTCCACCCTCGTACCGCAGCTTCAGAGTCATGGCTCCGGATACGGTCAGGGTGAGAGATCCGTCGTTACCGGCCGTCGCGCCGGGTTGGGGTTGCGCCATGCGTGACTCCTCTTCTTCTTCCACCTCATCAACCTGCTCGTCGACCTGTTCTTCGATCGGCTCTTCGACCATCGCCTCCGCCATGGCCTCGGCGGCAGCCCGCGAATCCTCCGGGTCGACTGCCACGGCCTCGGATTCGTCTTTGATTCCGACGAGCGTCTCTTCCATCGAACCGTCGTCCGCGGTTGCGTGAAAATCCTCGATGCCGGACGGTTCCTCGACCGGATCCGGCTCGCTTGCCGTTGCCGAGACCGGCTCGACCGGCGTGACCGCTTTTGCGGGAACGGCCACATGAGTCGGCGCGCTCTGCACCTCGGCCATCTCTGCCTGGAGGGTCTCGATCTCGCTCATTATCGCGTCAATCGCGTCAACCTCGGCTTCCGGTACCGAGTCGACTGTCATCTCGGAAGTCTCATTCGCTTGCGCGCCCATGAATCTCTCCCTTCCATCCTCCGCATCGGCTGGATGGCCCGGAAATTTGATAAGCTGAAAACTAGACTATTTGCGTCAACGGTTTTCACTGGCTTGACGCAACGCGTGGCTGCTAACGATGGGGACTTCCGCCCAAGCCGGAGGCTCGCAAGTCGCAGTATGGCAGACCCGACGTCAGAGACCTGCATCACACCGAACCAGTTCCTGGATGAGCGACAGCTCGCCACCGCCGCGGTCGTCGCCGACTCTCAGCGCGCCCAGATGGGCCGCTGGCTGAACGGAAATCCAAGCACGCCGCCTCCCCCGATCTCCGCGTTTCTTCCGCAGCCGGCCCTGCCACCACTCCCCACGGCGGGCGTCGCGGCGGGGGGGCCCGGCCCGATTTCGAATGCCGCACTGGCCGGACTGCTGCCGGCGTTCATGGCTCTGGTCGCGAGAATCCGCCAGGAGCTCGACTCGAACCCGGCGCGCCTCCTCTCGCTCAATCAGACTCGGCGAGCGAGCGTCGCCCAGCATCTGGAGTCGCTCGCCGAGGGGCCGTCGGGCCAGCAGGCGACTGTGGATTCCCTCAAGCGCTGGGTGGATCCGGTCCGATCTCCCGCGCAGAACTCAGCCTTACAGCGGTATTTTGAAGAGCTGGCTCTTTTCGTGCTCGGGCAGGCGCTCGTGCTCAAGGCCTGGTCGGATCGGGGCGTGCGCCCCTGGAGGCGCGAAGACCTCGCGGATCTGAACTGGAGCCTCTCGCAGGTCCTTCGCCCTCATCTGACGTTCGACCGGGTGGGCTGGCAGCTCACGCAGCAGAACATCTACTCCTGGTACAAGCCCGGGCTGACCCTGCAGCAGGAAATCTGGGACACGCTGGGCCCCTGGCCCGTCGGTAACGAAGGCCCTCTCTTTCTCTCGGCGCTCCTGAGAACCGGACGGCAGTTCCAGCCGAGAAATCCGGAAGCGGGCGGCTACGACACTCGATTCCTTCAGTCGCTCTGGGACGCCTCGACGGCCTACGGTTTCGACTCCGATGCCACTCGATCGAGCGCCCTCAGGCGAAGTCTCACCGTCTTCACGCCCACGCTTCGCGACGGATCACTGCTCCGGTCCTCTCCGGAGGGCCTGACCTGGGTCGGCCTCGAGGCCTGCCCGCTGCAGCTCTACGTCGCGGAGCTGGTCCAGCTCTGGTGGGGGCCCCGGATGCCGCCCGTCTGGGCGCTCGGAACCGGTCTCGAGGTCCACTCGCGGGATCAGCTTCAGCTCGCGCTGGGCTCGCCCAAGCCCACGCTGTACCAGCGCATCGCGGACATGGAAGCCTGCGACGCGGCCGTCGTCCTGGAGGAGCGCTCGCACCGCGCGAGCGCACGGAGCCCCGACGGCGCCCGGCTTCGCGACCAGCTCGACTCGTTTCCTTACTTCCGCAAGCTGCGAACGGCGGGCACGAGCCTCGGCGTGCTGCAGGCGTGCGTGGCCATCACCAAACTCAGGCCGGGCGGGCTGCTCTGGTGGATCCGCGAGGAACCGCTGGCCGACCTCGACGGAAAGGACGCGCTCGGATTCCTCCTGGACCGCGGCAAGCTGCTCGCGGAGTGGGACCTTTCCGCCCTGGAGCACTCGCTGCCCGTGTCGGCGCCCCTCTTTCCGAGGTACCTCTACCTCTGGACGAGGGACAGCGACCTCGCCGCTCGCTCAGCGCACCGGCCGGCGCGAGTCGTCGCCCAGGGTCAGATCCGCAGCCACGTGGAGCTGCCTCACTTCCTCGGCGATTGCCTTCTCGCGCCCGCGCGCGAGACGGGACTTGCGCGGCCCCATTCGGGGCGTGAGACGCGCGTGCAATGGCAGCTGCACGTCCGCTCAAGCCCCTCGGCCCAGCGCGAATGGGCCGATCACTGGCCGGATCCCTCGGAGCCCGAGACCGTCCGGCGCGTCGAGGCCCTTCGTTCTGTTTCGACCCCGCTGGTAGCGATCGCCACGATTCGCAGAACCCCGGATGGGGAGCCCTGGACCGCCCCGGCCGGGCTGCGCGGCTTCTGGATCCGCGCCGAATCCTCTCCCGAAGGAAGACGCCTCGTCGCGTGCGACCTGCCGAACGCCGGAATGAGGGAAGCGGCGTCGGGTTTCCTGGTACTGATCTCGGACGAGAACGGCCTCGAGTCGCTCCGAGCCTATCTTGAAACGGACTCGGTCCGCGTCTGGCTCGACCACCACGCCGAACGCAAGTCGGACCGGTGGGTCCTGGGAGAGCAGCTGGTCAAGTTCATTCCCGTTCCCAAGGCGCTCGCCGCGGCCTTCGCGCCTGCAAATGCTGATGAGTCCGTCGACGCTCAAATCTCGACTCTCGCGCACGAGGCGCCCTATCGCCCCGAGTCGGTTGCGGAGCGCCTGGAGGCGCTCGTTCGGTCCCGGGCGCCGGAGGAGCGCGAGTCGTTCGCGGCACGCGCGCGCGCGACGATCTTCGTTCAGGCGGCCCGCGCCCGCGCTTCGCTGCGAGCAAGCCAGGCGCGCCTCCTTTCCATGGTCAGGCCTGACTCGAACTCCGGCCGAGGCGGAATCCGGTGGAGACTCCTTCTCGAGATTCTGCCGAAGGGTCAGCTCGTGCCCGTGACCCTTCACCCGGATATCCGAATGCAGGGATCCAACCTGCCTCCTCATCAGCCCATCGCCCGCATCGAGAAGAAGAAGCACCCTTCACCCGGCTACCTTTTTATGACGGAGTCGGGCTTCAGCCTGAAGATCGAGAGCTCGGTCCCGAGGCTCATCGAAATCCTCGACGACCAGCTGCTGGATGCGGGCGACGGTCCCTTCACCTGGAGCGAGCTCTCGGCTTACCTCTGCCTGCCGCGAAATCTCGAGCTCGCGGAAACGACGGCCATGGAGATCCTGCGCTCGCACGGCGAGCAGACTTCGCGCCTCAAGGCGCTCGCGGATCTCCTGGCCGCGTGTACACCGGTTTGACACGGTCCGCGCTCGCGGCCGCGACCGCCCAAGCCTGAAATCCAGTCAATCCAAGCGTTTCTGCCAGCACCCCCCCTGTGTCACCGCTGGCACCCTCCCTGCAAAACCCTCCTGCGTGGAGTGAAGCGGTGACGTCGATGGGTGCTCTGGGAGCCCCGGCGCGAGAGCCGAGCGAGCGGCACTTTGTAACGAGTGGAAGCGGATCTTATGCGTTCGAGCAGGCATCTTCTGAAAACTTTCGCCCTGTCGGCCCTCTCGACTCACGTCGTGCTGGTGGCCGCCTCCTGCGGAAGCCCGAACACCACCGGGACCGTGACCCCCGTCACCCAGCAGCTTGTGATTCCCCCGCCCCCGGCCGGAAGCTCCTACGCGTCCGTGAACGGCGTTCCGGCGAACATCCTCACCGCCCTGCAGGGCACCTACGGCGGCACGCTCTCCAAGCGTCTCGAGAACGGTTCCGTCGCGTCTCAGCCGTACACGATCCAGCTCGCACAGCCCGTCGTGCAGGGCTCGAGCGGACAGCAGTATCTCTATCTCAAGTTCGACTCCAGCGGCCCCATCGGCCAGGGAATCCATTTCGAAGCCTTTCTGGGAGTGGCACCCAGCGGCTTCGCCGGTTACTACAACTTCTCGACGAACTCCGCGACCATTCCAGAATTTGCCTCCTACGCCGTCTCGTTCGAGCTGATCCTCTCATTGACCTCCCAGAATCAATTTAATCCGACGCAGTCCGCGATTTTCATCAAGGATTGTGGGTTTAACTACGGTTGCAGCAACATCGCGCAGGACGTCTGGTTCGAACGCGACCTGGTTAAGCGCTGACCCTACCCATCCCAAATCCCACCGGGGCCACTTCTTCGGATTAGTGGCCCCTTCCCCCCCTTCCTTCACTCGAGTATCCTCATGCCATGCGGGAACACCCCTGGAACTCCCGGCACGCGTCCGTCACCCACCACCAATGGTTCCGTAAGCTCGCGAGCCTTCACGCGGTCACGCGATCCTGGCTGGACTGCACGCGAGCCTCACGGCTCGACGAGGTCGACCAGACGCAGCCGGCCCACAGCCTGAGGCGCTCGGCGGCGCCCGAGGTAATCGAGAATCTCGAGCTGCTCGACAAGCTCGTCGATCCGGCGGCTAGGATGGACGCCCTTCTCGACGATACCCTGCCGGAGGAGCTGCTCGCTCGCCTCGAGC
>CAYJTX010000157.1:0-7611 GCA_964372615.1 uncultured Bacteriovoracaceae bacterium
CTGAGGCTACCCTGCGGGAGAAGATCGGGAGTTGAAACTCAAGGGCTGGCGCGAGTACCTGGACCCCGTCAGAAGATCACCCGCAACACTTCCTCGAGGCTCGTGTTACCCGAGGCGACCTTGCGAGCGCCGTTGATCCTGAGCGGCACGAACTTCCCCTTCGCGACGGCCAGGAGCTCGTCGAGCGAGGCTCCCTTGCGAGTCGCCTCGCGAAGCTCCTCATCCATGACGACGACCTCGTAGACGCAGAGGCGCCCCATGTAGCCCGTGTGCTTGCACTCCCGGCAGCCCTTCGGGGTGAAGATTTGCGAAGGCGCATGAGGCCCGTGCGCGCCGACGAGCTCCTTCCAGCTCACGGCCGGCGTGGCGACCTTCTCCTTGCAGAACTCGCAGAGCCGCCGGACCAGCCGCTGCGCCATCATCCCGCGAAGCGAGGCGGTGATGAGGTGACCCGGAATTCCGAGGTCGACCAGCCGGGTGATCGAGGAGATCGCGTCGTTCGTATGAAGCGTGGAAAGCACGAGGTGCCCCGTGAGCGCAGCCTGGATCGCCATACGTCCCGCATCGGCGTCCCGGATCTCGCCCACCATGATGATGTCGGGGTCCTGTCGCAGAAAGGCGCGGATCGCGTTGCCGAACGTGACATCGGACTTCGCGCTCACCTGCATCTGGTTGAGCTCGTCGTTCACGATCTCAACGGGATCCTCGACCGTGCAGATATTCACGTCCTCGCAGGCGATTTTCCGCATCGAGGTGTGCAGCGTCGTCGACTTTCCCGAGCCCGTCGGTCCCGTTACCAGCACGATGCCGTGCGGTAGGTTGATCAGGCCGTCCCACTTCTTGATGTCCTCGGGCGCGAAGCCCAGCTCCTCGAAATCCGTGCCCGCGAGCTTGGGATCGAAGATGCGCGTGACGAGCTTCTCGCCATGCTGCACGGGAATGGTCGAAAGGCGCATCTCGATCTCGCGGCCGCTTCCCAGATTGTAGCGGATCCGCCCGTCCTGCGGCCTGCGCTTCTCGTCGACCTGCATCTCAGCCAGGATCTTGATTCGGCTCACGACCGGAAGCATGAGCTCCGGCTCGAAGTTGTAGACGATTCGCATCCGGCCATCGATCCGGAACCGCACCTGCCCCTTGCCGGCCTTGGGCTCCAGGTGAATGTCGGTCGCCCGCTCGGCGTGGGCGAACTGGAAGAGCCAGTCGACGATCCGCACGACCGCCTGCGCGTCTTTGCCGAGGTCGTTGCCCTTCGAGCGCCCGAGCATCCGGTCGAGCTCGAGCACCTGGCCGAACTCGGGCTCCGCGCCGGAGCGCTGCTGGTCGCGCTTGAACTCCTGGGTCGCCGTGCGAACCGTGAAGAACTCCTCGAGGAAGTAGCGCAGCGCGACCGGGCTCGCGACGGCCACCTCGATCCGCTTCTTCGTAACGTCCTGGACCTGCTCGATCCAACCCAGCGCGAACGGCTCGCTGGTGGCCATGACAATGTGATCGGCCTCGACTGTCACTGGAATGACCTGGAGCCTGCGCGCGTAGGCCGCCGGCAAGACCGCCGTGACCATCTTGATGTCGATCTTCAGCGGGTCGATCTCGACGTACGGCTTGCCCGACAGGTTCGCCAGCCACTGGGTCATGCTCTCGAGGCTGAGGGGGAGGTTCGGGGGCCGCCGATCGCGCACCCCGTACTTCGAGATCACCACCAGCGGGTGATCCGTCGATTTCGGGTCGACCTGCTTGGCGATTGTCTCGGCGACCTTGGGTTCCAGGAGCCCGGTTCGGAGCATCGCCTGGAGAACGAAGTCCAGCGTGAGTCTCTGGTCCGGGGTCTCGAGTTTCTGAGCTTTCACGGACAAGGACGGACCCTCATCTTCCTTTATCGGTCAAAGAAGGTCAGACAAAGAGTTGTTGTCTTTCCCCCGAGTGGACAAAGGCCGCTCCCGAGAGCTGGGCGGCACCGGCCTCGGGCTCGCCACCGTGAAGCACATCCTCCAGCGGCATGGAGGCAGTGTGTCAGTTTCCAGCCCCCCCGGTGGAGGCACCACCTTCACCTGTCGTTTTTCCGGATAAGTCGAGGTAAGGAGGGGGCTTCCATGTCGCCTCCCACAAACTCGCCTCCGGCTGGGCCTCACACCCGGCATCCGGGGTATCCCGCGCCTGACTTCGTGACGCTCTTGCGTCAGAGGGCGAAGGAGTCGCCTGACCGAGAGGTCTACACATTCCTCCGCGGGGGGATCCAGGGGACAAGGCAGAAAGTCACCTATCGAGACCTCGACCGCCGGGCGAGGGCCATCGGCGCGCGGTTACAAGCCGCGGGGGCGGCGGGCGAGCGGGTCATTCTGCTCTTTGCTCCGGGGTACGACTACGCGGCCGGCTTCTTCGGCTGCCTCTATGCAGGGGCGGTGGCCGTTCCGTGCTATCCGCCTGATCCGGCTCGGCCCGAGGCGTCGCTCGAACGCCTGCTTCCCATCCTCAGGGATTCCGGCGCGCGCTTCGCCCTAACGAATGCCCAGGTCCGCCTCGCGCTCGCCCTTCGTTTTGCCCGCAACACGGAGCTGCGAAAGATCGAGTGGATCACGACGAACACGCCGATCGCTCGCCTCTCCGCCCGGCTGCGCGAGTGGACGCCCCCGCAGCTGGGGGGCGAAGCCCTCGCCTTTCTCCAGTACACGTCAGGTTCCACCGGCGACCCCAAGGGCGTGATGATCACCCATGCGAACCTCCTGCACAACCTGGGCTGGGGTCAGGCCCGGATCGGCGTGCATTCCGGCAGCCGCGCGGTCATCTGGCTGCCGCCGTATCACGATCTCGGCCTCATCGGGGGGCTGCTCTCGCCCGTGTATACGAACTATGCCTGCACGCTCTTCTCGCCCCAGGACTTCCTGCGCGACCCGCTCTCGTGGCTCGAGGCCGTCACCGAGTTCAAGGCTACGGTGACCGGGGGCCCGCCGTTCGCGTACGACCTCTGCGCCCGCCGCGCGACCGGCGAGCGCGCCCAGCGCGTCGACCTGAGCTCGCTCGAGGGAGCGTTCATCGGCGCCGAGCCCGTCTCGCCCGATACGCTGGACCGCTTCGCCGAGGCCTACGCGCCCCGCGGATTTCGGAAGGAGTGCTTCTTTCCGACCTACGGACTCGCGGAAAACACGCTCATCGTCGCGGGCGGCCCGCAGGGACGCACGCCCCCCACGCTGACCGTCGCGGCGGCACTCCTGGAAAAACATGTCGTCGAGGTCGCCTCGCCCGACTCGCCCGGCGCGCGCAGGCTTCTGGGCTGCGGGGGGCTCATGCCCGACCAGAGGACCCTCGTCGTGGACCCCGAAAGCGCGAGGCCCGTCGCCGAAGGCCGGATCGGCGAGATCTGGGTTTCGGGCCCGAGCGTCGCGCGGGGCTACTGGAACCGTCTGGAAACCACGGAGACCACCTTCCGGGCTCGAACGCTAGAAGGCGACGGTCCCTTCCTGCGCACCGGCGACCTCGGTTTCGTGCACGAGAGCGAGCTCTACCTCACCGGCCGACTCAAGGACCTCATCATCCTCAACGGCCGCAATCACTACCCCCAGGACATCGAGTGGACCGCCCAGAAGGCGCATCCGACCCTGCGCCCCGGAGGCTCCATCGCCTTTGCCGACCTCTCGGAGGGAAGCGACCGGCTCATCGTCGTCGCCGAGCTTCGAAAGGGTGCCCCGACCGACACGACCGCGCTCACCGCGACGCGAGTAGCGGTCTTCCAGGGGGTTCGGGTCGGCCCCGGGCTTCGCGCAAGCGAGGTCGCCCTGATTCCGGCGGGCGGCCTGCCCAAGACCTCGAGCGGCAAGCTCCAGCGAAAGAAAACCGCCGAGCTCTGGCGAACGGGCGCGCTGCCGAATCTGGGTCCCGCGGCCCCGAGACCGGCGCCAGCGCCGCCGAAGCCCGCGACGCAGGCACCCCCTCTCGCGACCGGCCCCGCGTCCCGCGCGCTCGAGCTGATCGCCCGCGAAAGCGCCTTCCCGGCCGCGAGCCTCGAGCCAGGTCAACGCCTGGTCGACGACCTGGGCTTCGACTCCCTCATGATGGCGAACCTCTTCGCCGACCGCGAAGCCGACTTCCCGGGCACGAAGCTTCCGGATCCCTGCACGGAGACGACGGTGGGTCAGCTTCTGCGCGCGGTGGGCGGCGAAGGACACGAGAAGACGCCTCGGAAAGCCGCCTCCGCCGCTCCGGCCGCGGCCCCGACCGAAATCCCCGAAAAGCATTTCCGGATCGAGCTCTTCGAAGAGGTCAAGACGCTCGAGCAGCGCTTCGCGCTCTTTAACGACACCGCGATCGCGAACCCCTACTTCAAGACGCGGGAAGGCGCCGCGCGCGCGACCGTTCAGATGGACGGCCGCGAGATGATCCACTTCGCCGGCTACAATTATCTCGGGCTCTCCGGAGACCCGCGCGTGAACGCAGCCTCCAAGCGCGCGATCGACGAGTACGGGACCTCGGCGTCGGCGAGCCGCCTGGCCTCGGGCGATATCCCGCCCCACCGGGCGCTCGAGGACGCGCTCGCGACGTTTCTGCGCGCCGAGGCCGCGGTCGTCATGGTCGCCGGTCACGCCACGAACACGACGGTGATCGGCCACCTCGTCGGCAAGGGCGACCTCATCGTTCACGACTCGCTCGCCCACGACAGCATCATCCAGGGAAGCCTGCTTTCAGGCGCCGCGCGGAGGCCCTTCCCGCACGGTGATTGGGAGGCGCTCGACAAGATCCTGACCAAGCTCCGTGGCCACTACCGACGGGCGCTCGTGCCCATCGAGGGCGCGTACAGCATGGACGGGGACATTCCCGATCTGCCTGCCTTCCTCGAGGTGAAGAAGAGGCACCGGGCGCTGCTCTACGTCGACGAGGCCCACTCGATCGGCGTGCTCGGCGCGACCGGCCGGGGCGTCACCGAGCACTTCGGCGTCGACTCGCGCGAGGTCGACGTGCTGATGGGGACTCTCAGTAAGGCCCTCGCGAGCTGCGGCGGCTACGTTGCCGGATCCCATGCGCTCGTGCACTTCCTCAAGTACACCGCGCCCGCCTTCGTCTACAGCGTCGGCCTGCCGCCCTCGAGCACAGCCGCGTCGCTCGAGGCCCTGCGCGTGCTCGGAGAGGAGCCGGAGCGCCTCGAGCAACTCCGGCGCAACTCAGCTCTCTTCCTCGCGCTCGCGCGCGAGGCGGGCCTGGACACCGGCCCGAGCGCCGGTACGCCCATCCTCCCGGTCATCGTGCCGGGCTCCGCGAGGTGTCTCCGCCTCTCCGACCGCCTCGCCGCCCGCGGCATCAACGTCCAGCCGATCCTGCACCCGGCGGTGGCCGAGAACGCCACGCGCCTGCGTTTCTTTCTCAGCTCCCTTCACACCGAGGAGCAGATCCGCCGCACCGTCGCCGCGGTCGCCGAGGAGCTTGCGAAGATCCCGTAGCTGGGTCGGCTGCGGAGTCCACAAACCGTGTACTTCAGTCCAGAGCAAGGCCCTGCTCAGGAACGAAGTGCACGGTTCGTGGACCTCAGCCTCGACCAGCTACTCGGATCGCTGCAAAGCTGGGCGTGCCGGAAACATTTCAGGACGTGGTCATTCACCATGCCTACGGCCTGCATGTGCGCGTAGATGATGGTCGGGCCCACGAACCGGAATCCCCGAGCCTTGAGGTCTTTGCTGAACGCCTCCGCCTCAGGGGTCTTCGGGGGCAGCTCCCGGAGCGCCCTGCGGCGGTTCTGGATCGGCTTCCCTCCCACGAAGCGCCACTGGTAGGCCGAGAAGCTGCCGAACTCCGCCTGCACCTCGAGAAAGGCCCGGGCGTTCGTGAGCGCCGACTCGATCTTGAGTCGGTTGCGCACGATTCCGGCATCCGCGAGCAGCCTCCTGACGTCCGCTGGTCCGAAGCGCGCGACCCTCTTCGCGTCGAAGCCCGCGAACGCGCGCCGGTAGGCCTCGCGCTTGCGCAAGATCGTGATCCAGCTCAACCCGGCCTGCGCACCCTCGAGGACGAGGAACTCGAAGAGCTTCCGATCGTCGCGCACCGGCACTCCCCACTCCCGGTCGTGATACTCGACGTAGAGCGGATCGAGCCCGGCCCACTCGCAGCGGTCGGGGTGGTGCGATTTCGGATGATAAATCCCCATGGGCTCGAAGTGAACAGGGAGCACACTCGCCGTCAAGCAGCCGCCACGAGCTTTGGCACCGGGTAGAAACTGACCCGGGGTCAGTTTTGAGAATGCCAGGAGCGGCTCCCGACCTCCAAAACTGACCCAAAGGCAGTTTACAGGGCCAAGGGCCCGTATGAGATAGCTGGGAGACTATGAAACACCTCCCGCTCGCCCTCGCCGCCGGCCTCCTCGCGCAAGCTCCTCTCGTGGCGGAGGCCATCACCCCGCTGTCTCACCTCAAAACGACTGACGGCTGGGTCGCGGCTACTCGCGAAGGGCTCCTCAAATTTCTGGCGAGCCCAGGCGACGTGCCCAAGGGCCCGCGCGGGAAGCCCGTCGCCATCTTCGACTGGGATAACACGGTCGTGAAGAACGACGTGGGCGACGCGGTCTTCTTCCACCTGCTTGCCCATGACCGCGTACGCCGACCCGCCGACTGGCTAGCGACGAGCCCCTATCTGACCGAGGGCGCCGTGGCTGTGCTCACACGCGACTGTGGCGGCACGAGCGCCCGCCTCAAGACTTCCGGCGACTCGGCCTGCGCCGAGACGGTGCTGACCCTCTACGTGGACGGCAAGCTCAAGGACGGAAGTGCCGCCTGGAACAGCGACGCGCCGGCCGACACGGTCGAGCCAGCCTACGCCTGGGCAGCGGCGCTGCTCGCTGGCATGACGCGCAGCCAGGCGCGCGGTGAGATCCTGCAAGCATTGAAAGAAGCGCAGCTGCGACCGGTCGGCTCCGAGCAGCCCCTTGGCAAGAGAAAGGTCATCGCCTGGCTCCGGATCTACCCGCAGATGCGGGAGCTGATCGGATCGCTCTCCCGCGGTTTCGAAGTCTGGGTCGTCTCGGCATCGCACCAGTGGATCGTCGAGGCGATCGCGCCCGACGTGGGCGTGCCAGCCCGACAGGTGATCGGCGTTCGGCCGGTCCTCGATTCCGAGCGCCGGGCCACGCACGGATTCGAGGGCTGCGGCACCGAACCCACTCCCACTCGCTCGCTCATCAGCTACCGGCAGGGCAAGCGCTGCTGGATCAACAAGATGATCCTCGGGCTTAAGGATCCGGCGGAACAGATGTCAAAGCCTAGCCCCATCGCCTTCGCGGCGGGCGACTCGGATACCGACGCCTTCTTTCTCAAAGACTGCGCCGGCCTCAGGCTCGTGATCAATCGCAACAAGCCCGAGATTCTCTGTCACGCTCTCGCAAACACGGACGGTAGATGGCTCATGAACCCCATGTTCATCTTTCCCAAGGCGCCCCGAAAGGAACCTTATTCCTGCTCCCGCTTCGGACTGGCGGATCAAGCCGAAAAAGGCGAATGAGTCAGCCCACCTGGGGCGTCCGTGCACGTCTCTAGAGTTTCCGCATGACACGGGCGCTCTCACCGTGCGAAACCCTTGGCCGACCTTCGAATCGACCGGAGAGACTCCTCGAGCGTACGTTCCGAGCCGAAGGTCGGCAGA
>CAYJTX010000158.1:0-5699 GCA_964372615.1 uncultured Bacteriovoracaceae bacterium
CTGATCATGAAATGCTTCGCGGCCCGCAGGAAGGACAAGACCCACGCGGTCGCGCTGCTGCGGGCGGGCGCGGACGTGAAGCGCGTCGAGTCGCGGCTCGAGGAGCTCGCGCGGCGGCGCATTCCGGGCGCGGATCGCGCGGTCGACTTTCTGGACGAGGCGCGGGACGCGCTATGAAGGGCGGGCTCCGGCGTATTCCGTCGGTCGATGAGCTTGCGGAGGCGGCCGAGGCGCTTCGGCGCGAGGGCCCTCCGGACGCGGCCCGGCTCGCGCTCTGGGGCCAGTGGTGCCGCTTCGACGCGCGCATGGCCGAGCTCTGGGTGGTGGCGCTGGCGCGAGTGTGGCGCCAGGTGAATCCCGTCGCGCTCCACGAGGCCGCGCTCGAGCAGCCCTGGCCGTCGGTGGTCGGGGTGCTGCTCGAGCTGGTCGATCGGCGGATTTCCCGTGCCGAGAGGGTGCGGTACCGCGGCTGGAAGACCGCCACCTGCGCGGGCATTCCGAAGGCGCCCTGGCAGCAGTTCTTCATCGGGCTCGATCGGATCGCGGGACCTCGGATGCAGGATGAGGCGCGGTACGCCGCGAAGGAGTACCGTCGTTGGGGATTTCTCTCGCGGGAGCCGGTCGCCGCGCCAAAGGAGAGAGTGGGCGTCCGCCGATCGCTCACCGTCGCGCCCGACGTTCGGCGCGCCCTGCTGGCCGACCTGCTGCGCTCCCGCGGACGCATCACGGTACAGGAGTACCTTGACGCGCTTCCGGCGGCACTGAACCGAAGGCAGGCGCAGCGGGACCTGGCGAGCTTTTCCGGCGCCAGCGCGATCGGGCGCACGCGCGCGTGCTGGTACGCGGCGAAGGTCGATGGGAAGTCGCCCGGGAGCCCGGGCCGGCGCCCCCGCTAGCTTGGCGACCGCGATTCGGCGCTGGGTGAGCCAGCGGCTGCCCTCCCGTGCGCGGATCGCGGAGGTACCGGGGTGGCTAGCGCGAGACAGTGCTTCTTCGCGCTGGCGCGAAGGGGGCGGTCCATCGCCCGAATCTCACCCTCTTCGTCTATCTCAAGCTCAGGCGCGCGACGGAGACGGACCTCGGCGACATCCGGAGCGCGATCCGAAAGGGCCCCGAGGGCTTCGATGAGCGGAAGCTCCTCAGCTGGCCGAGCGAAGCGGTACGCGAGCGGTTCGCTCGGCTGCGGACAGGGCTCGGCCTCTGAGGCCTCACTGCACGTGCTCCAGCTTCCGCACGACTTCGTACGCCGCCGCGAGCAGGAGCGCGTTGCCGCAGACGAGCATGAGCGCCGCGCCCGCGGCTCCGGCGAAGACGCCCATGCGCCGCAGGCCCTGTGACGCTCCAGCGTGCGCCCAAGGGCCCGGCGACCTCCAGGCCCGAGCCCCCGCAAGCACCGCCAGGCCCCCTAGGGCGACGGATACTTGAGGGATGAAGCGAAAATCCTCGGTGGGAGAGTAGGGATACGCGAGCCGGTAAGCGGCGACCCAGCCGACGGCGGTCCCGGCCAGAACCAGGAGCCAGGTTTCCGCACGGCCGAACAGGTCCGAGGCCCGCGACCGAAGCCCCGCGCGGGCCCAGGCGATGCCTGCCCAGGCCGCGAGCGCGAGCAGGGCGAGCAGGCCCCCGTTCGCCGCGCGGGCCACCCAGATCCAGCTCGGGTGATCGGTCAGCTTGAACTCTCCCCAGAGGCTGGTCTTGAAGAGGAAGTTCCAGAAAAACTGGCGGCCGCCTTCGTCCTCCCGGGGATCGGTGAAAGGATGGGCGAGGAAGTCGAAGGGCTCGAGCGCGATGAAGTGCGCGACCGTATTCTCGAGGAGAAGCTCATCGGGCAGCCCCGCCGCGTTGGTGATGAAGGTGCCCTTGGCGGCCAGGATGGCGATGAGGCCGCCCAGGCTCGCGACTCCGATCATCGCCAGGTCGGGCAGGAGCGTTTTCCAGCGGGTGCGGGCCTGGGGTACCAGAAGCGCGATTCCGAGCACGCTGAACGCGATGATCCCCGTGCCCTTCGTGAGAAGCGCCAGGCCCGCGAGCGCGCAGGCCCAGCGCCAGGAAGCGCGCGAGCCGCTTCTGAGAAAGCGACCCAGCGCCGCGAAGCTCGCGAGGGCGAGGAAGTTCGCTAGCCCGTCGTTGGTGACGGTGGGGCCGCGGAGCAGGTGAGACGGCCAGAAGGCGACGGGAACGAGCGCGAGCGTCGCCAGCCGCGCGGACGGCAGTACGGCCTCGAGCGCGAACCACGCGGCGATCAGGAAGGCGGTGGCGATGAGCACCCCGAACATCTGCAAGGGCACGAACGGGTCGCGAAGCCCGAGCGCCCGCCCGGTCGCGTAGATGACCGCGCCGATCGCGTAGTAGAGCGGAGGGTGGTGGAACTGCCAGCCCTCGTCCGCGCGCGGTACTCTCCACTCGGTGCCCATCACCTCGACGTAGTGGAGGTGCCCGTGCACGTCATACGAGCGATCGCGGTAATGGCTCGGGCGCGCGTAAGTGAGCTGCAGGGCGAACGAGCTCGCGATCACCGCGGCCGGCATCAGCGGAACGGCCGCGGCCACGAGTCCGGCGCCGAGGGTGATCATGGAGGAGATCCCGGCCGCCCCCACCCACGCCAGGTACTCCGGATGATCCGGGGGGCCCAGGAAGTCGAGACCCGTCGGGCCGCCCTTGTTCCAGACGCGAAAGGTGATCTTGTTGGCGCCCGGGCGCAGGTACGGCTTTAGATTCAGCGTGAACCCGTGCGCGTAGGTGCAGCGGATCGACCAGGGAAGATGATCGATCGGTATCTCGCCGCCGTTCAGCGAGAGGCGCTCCAGGCAGTCGTCCGGGATGATCCTCACCCTCGAGGGTGGAGGGTCGGGCCAGACGAGCGTGCCTTCGTACCAGTATTTTTCGTGTTTGTAGCCGTTCTCTAGAACGAAGGGCAGCGTGACGTCCGTCGGCTCCGCGCCGTCCGTGAAGGAAACGGTCACGTTCTCAACCCGCGCGGAGTGGGTTTTCTGAAGCCGCGCGATCGGAACCTGCAGGACGAGAGTCGTCAGGCCCGAGACGGCGGCGAGGACCGCTGCGCTACGTCGCGTCGGGCGCCTAAGGAGCCCGGGCATAGGGCGGAGTCGAGGAGTCTGGAGCGTAGGCTTCGGGCGAAGCGGCCGCGCCTCGTGCGGCCACTCCGCGCGAGGGCAGCGGACGCTCGCGCCAGTTCGCCGTCTCCCGCACGATGTAGATCGGCCTGCGCTTGATCTCGTCGTAGATGCGCGCGACGTATTCGCCGATCATTCCGAGGCAGACCAGGATCGCGCCGCCGAGAACGGCCTGGAGCACGATGATCGAGGTCCAGCCGGTGACGACATCGTGGAAGATGATCGCTTGCACGAGCGCGTAGGCTCCGTAGGCGATCCCGAAGACGAAAACGGCAAGGCCCAGGTAGGTCGAAAGGTGCAGGGGCAGGCTCGAGAACGAGAGGATCGCGGTCCACGCGAAACGGATCATCTTTCGAAGCGGATACTTCGTCTCGCCGGCGGCGCGGGGGGGCCGCTCGAACTGGACGGTGGTCTGGCGAAAACCCACCCAGGTCACCATTCCGCGCAGAAAGCGCTGTCCTTCTCGAAGGTGAGCGAGCGCCTCGACCGCCGATCGGGACATGAGGCGGAAGTCGCCGGTGTCCGGCGGAAGGTCCGGGTGCACGAAGCGGCGCATGAGCCAGTAGAAGGCCTTGGCCGTGGCGCGCTTGAAAATGCCTTCGCCGTGCCTTCGGGTCCGCTGCGCGTAGACGACGTCGAAGCCCTCCGCCAGGCGCTTGAGCATCTCGAGTACCAGCTCAGGGGGGTCCTGGAGGTCGGCGTCCATGATGACGACGGCGTCGCCGGCCGCGTGGTCGACGCCGGCCGTGACCGCCGCCTGGTGACCGAAGTTGCGCGAAAGATCGACCACGCGGGCGCGGGGGTCGGCCCTCGCCCAGTCAAAAAGCAGTCGCCCCGTCGCGTCCCGGCTGCCGTCGTTCACCAGGATCCACTCGACGGGACAGGGGAGTCGCGGGGTCAGCTTCTCGAGCCGGTCGCGCAGGAGCGGCAGCACCTCCTGCTCGTTGTAAAGCGGCAGCACGATGGAGAGCAGACGGGGAGAGGAATTCACGCGTGTTCCCATACTAACACGGAGGGTTTACTCTGGAAGTCGCATGATCCAGCTCCTGCTTCGTGGCAGCCGGCAGCTTGCAGTGGCTGCCCTTGGGCTCGTTCTTTTCGCGGCGATCTACCAGTGGCCGAGCCTGGAGCCTCATTCCTGGTTCGAGTCCAATGCGACGTTCTATTGGCTGGCCGCGGGGCTCTTCGTATGGGCGGTCTGCGCGGCTGTTCTGTGGACTGAGCTCTGGGCGTGGTGGCGCCGCGGCTGGCCTGAGACGGCTCGCGGGCGGGGAGCTCTGGTCGCGCTCGCGGCGTTGACGACGCTCTTCGTTGTCACGCACTCGAACCTCAAGTACCGCATGCTGGGTGACGAGCACAACCACCTGTCGGTCGCCCAGGGCATGTACGTGGGCCATACGGCGGAGCGATGCGAGGAAGGGCATTTCTTCGAGGGCGAGCTGAGGTGCTTTCGCTGGGACACCGAGCTGCGCCCGAAGGCCTTCGCCCTGATGCTCTGGGCTCTCTACGGCGTGATCGGCGAGCGGACTCTCGGGGCCATCCCCTCGGCCGGACTTCTCAACCTCTTCCTTTACCTGGCCGTGGGCATTCTGCTCTTTCGGATGGCCCGGCAGATGGGATTCGGGACCGTCGTCGCCGTTTCCGCGTGGCTCGCGTGGTCGCTCTGGCCCTTGAACATCTGGTGGGCCCGAACCGGTGGGTACGAGATGGCCTACTGTTTCTGGCTCGTGCTCACGCTCACGATCGCCCTCTGGGTCGCCGAGGGAGACCCAGCCGACCCGCGGCTTCACTGGAAGGCCGTATTTCTCGGGCTCACCGCAAGCTTCGCGTCGCAGACGCGGATGGAGGGCTACCTCACGGTCATTCCGGTACTCGTTCCGGCGATCCCGCGCCTCTGGGGCCGCTGGGGGCCTGGCTGCCTGGCGCTGGCCACCTGGATCCTGGCGTCCGTGCCGGGCGTCGTCGTGCGCGGCATTTTTCGGGACAGCCGCATTCAGGCCCCGCCGGGTGACGATCCCTTCATGGTGAAGCACCTCCTTTACAACCTCCCGCGCGGACTGGAGGTGATGCTCAACTGGAGCGGCAATTGGCCCTCGGTCACCGCGCTCTTCGTGGCTTCACTGGCCGGGGCGGCGGTTCTCGCGCGCGAGGCCTGGCGGGCCCCCGGGGGTTCGGCGATCCGCTCGGCGTCCGCCGCCGTGTTCGCCTGGTTCGCGCTCCAGTCCCTGGTGATCTTTAGCTGCTTCAACGGCGATTTCGAGATCTTTGTCTCGATGCGGTACGCGACGGGGATCTACCCGATGCTCGCGCTCTTCGCTGCTTGCGCCGTGGGAGCCGTGCTCACGGCTTCGGCGCAGCGAGGCTTGAGTTTCGCCGGCCCGGTGCTCGGCGTGGGCGCGGTCGCGATCGCGCTCTTTCACGCCGCATACCTCGAGGGGAACCGCCTGCTCAGGCTTGTTCACCTCACGACCGAGAGCGAGATCATCCAGGAAGTCATCAAGACTCTCGATCGCGACTCCGGGTTCGTTTACTCGCGCGCCCCCGAGTTCCTGCTGCTCAACCGGGCGG
>CAYJTX010000158.1:5709-7585 GCA_964372615.1 uncultured Bacteriovoracaceae bacterium
GATCTCGAGCCCTCGCAGAGGTCGCAGTGGTGGTAGACGATGATTCGCCGAAGCGGAGGCAACGTCTTTTACGTGCGCGGCCTGGACTGCTGGAGGGGCCTCAACGTGAAGTGGGTCGAGATGCACCTTCCCAATCAATGCGAGCTGATTGAGCGC
Source organism: uncultured Bacteriovoracaceae bacterium (assembly GCA_964372615.1). Taxonomy (GTDB): domain Bacteria; phylum Bdellovibrionota; class UBA1018; order UBA1018; family UBA1018; genus CAYJTX01. The sequence goes on from CAYJTX010000158.1 coordinate 5,866, forward strand.
AAGTTCCGTCTCAAGGAGGTCGTCAATCGCCGAGTGGCGGACGATTTCGACCTGCGCTTTTACAAAGTCGAGGGATTCAAGTAGGCTCATGGATTCCTATGATCTTGGGACCACCGAAGAACGGCGAGCTGCAGCACGGAAAGGTGTGGTTCGAGCGCAAGGGCTCCGTTCTCACCCTCGGGGTGACGGATTCGGCGATCCGCTCGCTGGGTGAGATCGAGGAATTGGAGCTTCCCGCCGAAGGCGAGGAGTATGAGATGGGCGACGTGGTGACCACCCTCGAGGGAAGCCAGGGCCGCCTGGAGGTCAAGGCCCCTGCGACGGGGTCGGTTCATGAGGTGAACGGAGCGGCCAAGGATGACGCGCAGATCGTTTCAGAAGACCCGCTCGAGGGCGGCTGGCTCGTCCAGCTCGCGATCGACGACGTCAGCGAGCTCGACTCGTCCGCGAATGAAGAAGACGACGACGACGCCGAAGAAGACGACGAAGACGGCTCCTGAGCCCTCCCTGGCCCGGGAGCTGGCCGTGGGTCATCAGCCAGGCGAGGCCCCATCGCCGACCGACGAGCGCCTCTTTCGGGCGTTCCAGAATAATTTGTTGTCGCTGATCTCGCATGAGCTTCGGACTCCGCTCATGGGGATTCTCAACGCCCTCACGCTTCTGGAGGAGGGGCGCCAGGACGGGCTGGCCGTCGCGAGACGCAACGCGGAGAGGCTCAACCGGGCGCTCGCGGCCCTTCTGGATCTGGCCGCGCTCGAGAGCGGGACTTTTCATGCGCGGCTTCGAGAGGTCGATCTTTCGAAGATCGCGCGCCACCGGATCGAGGCTCATCGCGCACAGTGGGCGGACCGTGGGCTCGAGGTCCGGCTGCAGGCGGAGAACGTGGGTGCGGTACTCGCCGACCCCCTGAAAGTCGGTCGGGCGCTGGACCTTTGCGTTCACAGCATTCTTGCCAAGGCGGAGGTGGGCACGGCGGTGGAGTTTCGTGTCGCTCCCGGGGTCATCGGACTGGGATTCCAGCTGGGTGAGAATCTCGCCGCGGCCTGGGATCAGGGCTGGTCGGAGGCATTGGCGGGATTCGAGGGGGGCGTCGGCAGGCCGGGTTTCGCCTTCGGAGGAACGCTTCAGTCCGAGCAGGCGTTCCTCACGCGGATCGAGGAGGGACTGGGAGGCGAGCTTCTGCTCGTGCACCAGATCCTCAAGCTGCACCAGGGGAGGCTCGCGGGCGTTCGCCGGGGGCAGGAGGTTTCGCTGGCGCTCGAGTTTCCGGCCTTGGGCTCGGAGGAGGGCGTGCGCGCTGTTCTCGCCTCGCGAGCGTTCGCGGTGACGAGCGAGCTTGCGAGCGTCGCCTTGGCGCTGATCGACCTTCCGGCAGGTCAGGAGCCGGGGGCGTTTCTTGAACGAGTGCGCTCGCAGCTCTTCCGTGCTTCGGACGCCGTGTATGCGCTTCCGGAGCGCGGGCGTCTCGCGCTGGTGCTTGACGACTGCAAGGCCGAGGACGCTCCGAAGCTCCTGGAACGTATCCGGACGTCCGTAGGAGTGCCGTTTTCATACGGGATCGCTACGTGTCCGGGGGACGCGATGGACCCGGCGGCGCTGCTGGCGATAGCCTCAAGAAGGCTCTCCGGTCGTTTCTAGATCCGGAGCCCGGCCCTGGCGGCGAGAGATCGGAATAGCGTCGTGTATGGGAAGAGTGTGTTATATGGCGTGTAGATCTCGG
>CAYJTX010000159.1:0-7567 GCA_964372615.1 uncultured Bacteriovoracaceae bacterium
ACTTTTTCTGATCCTCCGAACTCCCCTAGCAAATCGACCCACGAACCGAAGGTAGGTCCAGTGCTCGGAAACCAGCCAGAAGAGATCGCCGTTCCCGACGCCGCACTGTCGGCGCTTCTGGAGGCATTGGAGAAAAAGGACCCGACGACAGCGGGTCACGCGAGACGGGTTTCCCGCTACGCGCTCGCCATCGCCGAGGAGCTGGGAGTAGGTGCCGCCGAGCGTGAAGAGCTCAGGTCGGCGGCGCTCCTGCACGATATCGGAAAGATCGGAGTCGACGATTCCATTCTGAAGAAGCCCTCGACCCTGGAGGAGGGCGAGTGGAACGCGATGCGCCGCCATCCGCGCCTGGGAAGGGACATCGTGGCGCGCCTGCGCGACTGCGCCGGAGTCGTTCGTGGCCTGGTTCACCATCACGAGCGCTGGGATGGCTCGGGCTACCCGGACGGGCTGGCGGGCGAACAGATTCCAAGAATCGCGCGGATCATCGCGGTGGCTGACAGCTTCGACGCCATGGTGAGCCGAAGGCCCTACCACGGCGGCATCTCGCGGATGGAAGCCGCCGAAGAAATAGGGCGAAACGCGGGATCGCAGTTCGACCCGGCGGTCGTGGATGCCTTCGCTCGCGCGCATTGTGAAGGAAATTTTGGCGGCGCGTAAATCGTGCCCCTCGGCCGGTGCTCGCGATTGATTCCGCCGCTTCGCGCTGCTAGATTCCGGCGTATCGATGGCGTGGTTCGACGACCTCAAGACCCCTCGCATCAAGACCCAGGTCGCGCAGCGGACTTCCAAGGTCCCCGAGGGCCTTTGGGTCAAATGCACGCAGTGCGGTGAGATCCTCCAGTCGAAAGTCCTGAAGGAAAGCCTCCGGGTATGTCCCGAGTGCTCGCACCACTTCCGAATGACCGCTGCAGAGCGTATCTCGATGCTCTCGGACGAGGGATCCTTCGACGAGTACGCGGAGGACTGGGTCAGCACGGATCCGCTCGAGTTCGACGACACGAAGCCCTATCGGGATCGTCTTCGTGCCTCGGCCGGCGCGACCGGGATGAGGGACGCGTGCGTGGTCGGCAGGGCGGCGCTGGAAGGGCTGCCCTATCATCTCGGTGTGTTCGAGTTCAAATTCATGGGCGGGAGCATGGGCGTCGTGGTCGGCGAGAAAGTGGCCCGGCTTTTCGAGCGCGCGCAGGCCGAACGCCTGCCGGCGGTCGTGGTGAGCGCGAGCGGCGGAGCGCGGATGCAGGAGGGGATTCTCTCCCTCATGCAGATGGCCAAGACCACCGCCGCAGTCCAGAAGCTGCGCGAAGCGGGAATCCCCTACATCTCCGTGCTCGCGGATCCGACGACGGGCGGGGTCGCCGCATCGTTCGCGATGCTCGGAGATGTCATCCTGGCGGAGCCTCGGGCGCTGATCGGCTTCGCGGGCCCGCGAGTCATCGAGCAGACCATCAGGCAGCCGCTTCCTGAGGGTTTTCAGCGCAGCGAGTTTCTCCTTCGACACGGCTTTGTCGACCGCATCGTCTCGCGCAAGGACCTGGCCAAGGAGCTGCTCCAGTGGATGAAGCGCCTCGGGCGAAACTCCTGCTCGTTTGGCGGACTTTGCTGAAGTCTGTCCTCCTCGCGCTCGTGTGGTCCGCCTGGTCTCCATGGGCCGGAGCGGTTTCGGAGTCCGGCCCCATGCACTGGTCGGGAGACAAGCAGCTCTGGGACCGAAAAGGAAACATCGTGCGCCTGGAGGGGCATGCGGCCCTGCACCAGCCAGGCGAGTCCCTGAGGGGCGACACCATCCTGATCGACACCGTGGCGAGAACGGTCGAGGCTCGCGGGCACTGCGTCTACGTGGCGGCCGACACGGTGATCTACGGTGAGCAGATGAACTTCAACCTCGACACGAGAACGGGCTCGATCGTCGGCGGGCAGGTCGCCAATGAAAGCTTCACGCTCCGGGGCGAGCGCATCAACAAGCTCGGGCCAGGGCGCTTCCAGACTCATCGGGGGGTCTACACGACCTGCCGGGACTGTCCCCACGCGTGGACCCTCTATGGCGAAGACGTCGACATGGAGCTCGAGGGCTACGCCTACATGTCCAACGTGACGGGCAGGGTGAAGGACGCGCCTGTATTCTGGGTCCCGTACCTGATTCTTCCCCTGAAGACAAAGCGACAGACTGGCCTTCTGTTTCCGCGGTTCGGCTTCACGAACGAAGGATTCCGCTTCGTGGTTCCTTTCTATTGGGCCACGGGCCGCAGCACGGACATGACCATCGGCGTGGGGCACTTCGGAGGGCGAGGGTCGCGGGCGGAGTGGGAAGGGAGGTACAAGCTCGCGGCCCGGAGCGAGGGGCAGGCGAACCTCTACTACCTCAGCGACGAGTCCTTCGAGCAGTTTCTCAGGACGAGGAACGCGACGGCCGCGAAACCGACCCGCGAGATTCGGCACCGCTGGGGCCTTGTTGCGGCGCAGAAGCAGCAGCTTCCGTTCGGGATCGATGAGAAATTCCGGCTGGTCGAGATGAGCGACAATTTCTACCCGACGAAAGTCGGGGACATCCCTGGTTCCAGCGAGGGATACGTCGCCTCCGATCTCATTCTTTCGCACGCGACCTCGCGAGTCAGCACCTTTGTGGCGGCGAGGCGGTTCCGAAACCTCCTCCACGATGACCCGATCGACTTCGACCCCGCGACCGTCCAAGTCTACCCAACCGCCGTCCTGACGACCAACGACAAGTTATTCTTCAATGCTCCCGTCGCGACGGGGCTCGCTCTTGGGGTCACGAACTTCACTCGAACGGCTCCCGCCTTCGACGCGGTGACCGGTGACCCGGCGCTGGCGACCTTTCAGGGGAGCCAGATCGATCCGATCCGCAAGGCGACTCGGGTCTCGCTCACCCCGACCATCTACACGGCGTTTCGACCCTGGGATCGTTTCTCGATCGTACCCTCCTTCGAGTATCGTGGGTATTTCTACTCATTCCACAACGTGATTCCCAACCTGACCCGAGGCTATCTTCTCTACCGGACCGAGTTCAGCACTCAGCTCGAGAGGATCTACGAGACCGACGATCCGGAGATCCCGCGGGTCAAGCACCTGATCCGGCCTCTCCTCGCGCACTCAATCATTCCCTATGTGCACGAGGAGAAGGGGCACCCGTTCCTGGACCAGATCAACTACGCCCGCGACAACAGCTTTTCCGGATTCAACTTCGACAACAACGATATCGTTCCACTCGACACCAGTACCGACTACAACAACTACTTCGTCCCGATAGGCCATTCGCTCACCTACGGGCTGGTCACACAGCTCATCCGGAGGAAAGGCCCCATGAAGGAGGATGCCGCGGGCTATCAGCGCACGGTAGAGGTGAGCGCCGGGCAGACATTCAACTTCCGGGAGCTTCGCAATCGGCCTGAGGATCGTCGGCCGTTTTCACGTTTCTTCGCCGGTCTCGGCCTCGGCTTCGACGACTGGAACGCGTCCGTATCCTATACCTATGTCCCTTACGCCCCCATCTCAGCGGAGAATGATCGGCACGCGCTTTCCGTCTCCGGAAGTTACGTGCTCGCGCGGGCGACGCGGCAGCGACTTTTTGCTTTTAACCGGAGCCTCTCGGCATCCTACTCCAGGAACCGCGTTCGCTCCCAGAGCGAGAACGTCCAGGGCTCATTGACCTACTCGGTGAACGACTTCCTGATGCCTACCGGAAACATCTCCTATGACCTGCTATCCAAGCGCATCCTATCCACGGACCTCGGGCTGCGGTTTCAGCATTACTCGCAGTGCTGGAAGCTGGATCTCAAAGCCTCGCGCGCCGTATGCCCGAGGCAGACTCCCGACGATTCGGGCTACTGCACGAACTTCGGGATCGACTTCGCCCTGAACCTCACCGGACAGGGGTACGGCGGAGTCGGGGAAGTGGCCTCGACCGTCGTTTCGAAGTAGGGTTGAAGGTGATGCGAAGAACGAGTGTCGGAGTCGCAGCCTACGCGGGAATCGCAGTCCCGCATCTTCGGCGGATTCTGGCGCGCAATCGGAGGGTGATGGAGCGCGTCTGCGGCCGATTGACGGAGTCCGTGCAGGGTGGCGGTTCGCTCTTCGTCTTCGGCAGCGGCCACTCGGCGCTGTTCCCGCTCGAGCTCTACCACCGCGCGGGCGGCGCCTCGTTCGTCGTGCCGGTCGTAGCGGACCATCTCCTGCCGACGGCTGGCCCGCCCGTCGTTCGCGTGCTCGAACGGACCCCGGGGGCGGCCTTGCCGCTCCTGGCTCGGGCGGCCCCGAGGCCCGGCGAGATGGTCTGGATCGCCTCGCAGTCGGGGATCAACGGGGCGGTGATCGATGTAGCTCTCGAGTGTGTTCGGAGGCGGCTGCCGACCGTGGCATTCACGAGCGTCGCCCACAGTCGCTCCGTCGCCTCACGGCATCCCAGCGGCAAACGTCTTTTCGAGATCTGCGACGAGACGGTGGACCTGGGGGGATTTCCAGGCGACGCTGCCGTCGAGCTGGGGCGGGGACTGCCTCGTGGAGGACCCCTGTCGACTCTCGGCAGCGTCTTTCTCGGCCACGGGATCCTCGTTGCTGCTTGCGCGCGGCTCGAAGCCAGCGGCCATCGCTGTGTGTACGCGAGCGTCAACACGCGCGACGGCGAGTCCAGGAACCGCGCTCTCGAGCGAGCGGCCGCCCGGAGGGATCCTCTTCTCCGTTGAGTTCTTGACGCCGGAGCAGCCCTTACGGCCCCGAGGGGTTCGGCTACACTGAGGACATGAGGATTCTGCTGTCGAACGACGACGGGGTCCATTCGCCGGGACTTCGGGAGATTTATCGCCAGCTGCGCAGGCTCGGAAGAGTCTGGGTCGTCGCGCCGCTCGAGGAGAAGAGCACGACGGGCCACTCGCTCACGATTCACAAGCCTCTACGGATGATCCCCATGGGGAAGGATTTTTTCGGAGTCAGCGGGTCGCCCGCCGACTGCGTCTATCTCGGGATCAGGCAGGTGATCAAGGGCCTGCCGGATCTGGTCGTCTCCGGAATCAACCGGGGCGCGAACCTCGGGCAGGACGTGTACTACTCGGGAACCGTGTCGGCAGCGCGCGAAGCCTGCATTCTCGGAATTCCCGCAATGGCGGTCAGCCTGTCGGTCGACTTCGCTCACCCTCCTCCGGAGAAGAAGCTCAATCACGGTACGGCCGCCCGAGTGGCGGCGGATCTGCTCCGGTGGATCTCGCTGGACGATCTTCCCAAGCACACATTGCTGAACCTGAACGTGCCGGACGTCTCGTTCGGGCGCCTCCGGGGCGTGCGTCTCGCTCGCCAGGGGTTCAGGTACTACAGCGGAAGCATCCTGCGACGGAAGTATCACCGGGGGAAGGACTACTACTGGGTCGGAGGTCAGTACCGCGGGTTCCGCAATGACCCGCACACAGACTGTCTCGCCGTCGCGGAGGGTTACGCGTCGCTGACGCCGCTCAAGCTCGACTGTACCGACGAGCAGTTTCTCGCGACCTTGTCCGCGGGCTGGAAATTCGAGGGCAAGGGACGTCGATGAGCCGGCGGGATGCTGCGCCAACCGGCCTTGCGATTTTGCTCCTTCTCTCGCTTGCCCTTTGGGCAGAGGGCTGCAGCTCCCTGAAGCCGGTTCGGACCGGGCGAGCCGGATTCCTGGAGCGCCTGGGCAAGCTTGAGACGCCCGGGGGCCGGTCCCGATCGCTGCGGGACCGGATGCGCGACGACGACGACCAGGATCTGGCCGAACGAGATCACAGCGAGGACATCGTGGACTCGCGCACGATCGCGCTGCTTCGAACGAAGGCGCGTTCGTGGAGTTGGCCACTCCGGGAAGTCGTCGTGACCTCCGCGTTCGGCGAGCGAGGTCGGGAGTTCCATGAGGGCGTCGATCTGCGGGCATCGTCGGGCACTCCCGTGCTGGCGGCAGCGGCTGGACGGGTCCTCTATGCCGGGAGCCGGGTGAGCGGTTACGGTCGAATGGTCGTACTTCGGCATGAGGGCAAGGTTTCGACCGTTTACGCCCACACCTCCAGGCTTCTGGTGCGGGTCGGCCAGCAGGTGCGGCGCGGGCAACGGATCGCGTTTTCGGGTGCATCGGGTAAGGCGAGCGCTCCCCACCTTCACTTTGAGATTCGATCCGGAGTCGCCGCCGTGAATCCGGAAAAAGTCCTGGCCTCCGCGGACTCGCGATCGCGCGCGCGAAATCGCGCGATCGCGTCCCGTTAGCAGGTTGCTGAACCAGCAACCTGCTAGCTCGCCGCGCGCTCGGGCCGCGAGGCCGATCGTTCGCGCTCCAGGCATTCCACTACCGGCAGAGGGAGCGCGACGAAGCCAAGCCGGCGTCGATGAATGGGGTTTACCTGCTCCCGTTTCTTCGGGAACAGGAGGGACACCATGTTCTTCATCGACCCGAACTCGGGTGACAGGAGGTCAATTAGGATCGCGGGCTCCTCGCCCCGGTTCTGAGCATCGGCACGGCGATGGTTCACCAGATAAGGCTTCGGGTCCGCATCCCGGTATGCGAGGCAGAGCAGGGGATTGAGGTATTTCATCCGCATCCAGGCGGAAGCCGTTCGCAGGATAACCCTGGGCTTGTCGTCCAGGCGGACGTGGGCGAGGCCGTCGAAGAGTCGCTGTCGCATGAACTTCTCCTGCCGGTGGGCGATGAGCGCGATCAGGCTGATGATGTAGACCGCCGCCGCCAGGAATCGAAAGCCCTCCATCAGGGTGAAGGCGAAAACCCGGAGCACGAACTCGACGGGGCGACGTCCGAGGGATTCCAGATGGTCGTGGACCGCGACCGTGGCGTACTCGCCTGGGGCGATGCGCTGGCCGAGCACGAAGCCATCCGACATCCGAGCTACGATGTCGCTTCGAAGCGAGCTGGGAAGGACGAGCAGGGCTCGTTCATCACCGACTTTGACCTGAAGGGTGTCGAGGCCGAGGATTACCTTTCTCCAGAATGCGCGGGAGTCAGCCTTATAGCCGGTCGACACGAACTCCAGGCGGAACCCGCTCGCGGCGTTGCGAGCCAGGGCATCGAATGCGATGTGTTGGAATTCGTGGAGAGTGGCGATGCTCGAAGGTGTGCGAACGGCCGCCACCAGTAAAAAAAGAACTCCCGCCAGGGCCAGGCTCCAGACGGCGACGTGTTTGCCGGTGTAGGGCACTGCTGCTCGGACCGCCTGGGCACGGGCCTGAGCCGCCCCGATCGTGGAGTCGTGGCCACGGGCGATGGCGTACCCGAGGAAAACCGCGCTGTAGCAGACGAACAGGACGAAAAACGCCCCTTCGACGAGGTGGGGATTCGGGAGCAGCGGCTGAAGCACCAGAAGCAGAACGACGCCGGCAACACCGCAGATCAGGGCCGCCAGAAAGCCTGGGCGAAGCTCGCGGAGCGCGCGACCGACCGGATCTTTCGCACGTGGATCAGCTGCCTTCGCCGATTGAGGAGTATCGTCCATCTCCTCCCGGATCGGCAGAAAGTGCCTGTGACTGTAGTGCGTAAATGGTGGAAAATGGTGGAACCGACAGGAATCGAACCTGTAATAGCTGTTTAGGAAACAGC
>CAYJTX010000160.1:0-7537 GCA_964372615.1 uncultured Bacteriovoracaceae bacterium
TTCGAGGCCGCGGCGGGTCCGCTCCTGCTGCTCACTCGCGACGAGCTGCTCGAGAAAGCTGCCGAGCTGATTCCAAACGAGAGCGCCGAGCAGACCTTCAAAACGCTGGTAAGCTGGGGGCGGTACGGGGAGCTCTTCGGATACAACGATGACAGCCAGACTTTCTACCTGGACATCGCGGGCTAGCCTGGCCGCGGCGGCTCTGGCCGCGAGCGGATGCTTTTCGGGCAAGGCTACCCTCTCGGGATCGGTGCAGCTCGACGAGGCGCTCAAAGGCCGCGTCGAACCGACCGCCGTGCTCTACGTCGTGGCCCGGCCGGTGGACGGGGCGAATCCTCCTCCCCTCGCGGTGAAGAGAATTCCTCAGCCCATCTCCTTCCCGTACCGGTTCACGCTCACCGACGCGGACGTCATGATTCCGGGAACGCCGTTCAAGGGAAGAGTGAGCGTCAGCGCGCGAATTGCGCAATCCGGGTCCGCGGTACCCGCGCTGGCCGGAGATCTTGAGAGCTCGGCCGCTCCCTTGCGCGTAGACCTCGAGCTGAGGACGTCGGCGGTCGATATCGTGCTGGATCGGGTGAGGAACTAGGTTCCCTGCATCGCTAGAAGAGGATAATCAGTGATTTTCGCCGGGCCTCAAAACTCATAATCGTGGATTAGTCCGCGTCGTATCATCCCCAGTGGTACCGAAGCCGCCGGTTGCCGAGCCAGGAGATGGGCGGCGCCCATTTTTCGATGCCAGCGGAGCGGAGGACGGGGCTGTGGGCACGCAGCGGGTAGTGGACATGGATTTCCTGACCGCGCACTTTGATCCTGGCCGGCATGTCGATGAAGTGGATCTTGATCAGGATCGGTGACGAGAGGGCGTTCAGATTGAAGAACGACACGGCTTCCTCGATGCTGTTCTCAATCCGCCAACGCTTGGCATAGCGGAGGATGATGTTGGCGGTCGAGGCCTCGTCGCCGCACGATCGGAAATCACGGTCAGGCCGTCACCACCGGTCTTTGTTTTCACATTCCAAACACTTCATTTGGTGTCTCCGTTACGACGCCTTTGCAACCTTTCCTCGCCTTCCTGAATCGCCCTCCGGCAGAACCGGGCCCGCTGGCCTGCTCATCAGATTTGCCTTCAAACAATCAAGAACCTTGCTCGCCCGATCGACGGTGATGCCATGGTACTCGTTCTTCTCGTCGCGACAGACCTGTGACGGGTCTACTCCGAGTCGCTCCGCAAGCTCGGCTTGAGAAACACCCCGAGCGATCCTCAAGGCAATGAGAAGCTGCCCGAGGCCGTGAAGGTTCTCGATCTCGCCAAGATCACCCCGCTTCAAGCGTTCGTAGGCCTCGACCTCCTCGACAAGCTGCAGATGGAACGACTCCATCGGCTCCAATGCGAGCTTGATCTGATCCGAGGTCAGCCCCTCTTTCTTGAGCTTGCCTCGCTGTTCCTGCATTCGCGTCTTCTCCGCCTTCAGGCGGCCCACGGCTTCCTGATACTCACCTTCGGTCCGAATCATCGGGATACCTCCTGAATCAGTTTGACGATGCCCTTCGGTTGTCCCTCTCCACGCGTCTGTCGAAACGCGGAAGGGAACTCCAGCTCATGCCCTCGGGCATCCACGATGCCCGACCCTTGGCCAAAGTGCGGATAGAGCTCGACGCGGTACCGGTGCCACATCGGCAGCTGCTTCTTCATCGATCCGGGAGCCGCCGTCCGACTCCCGGGGGCCCATGTCCACACCTTGTCCGGGTCCAGGGCGTTCAGAGCCCGATGCAGGTCACCTGAAACAAGAAACGAGCGATCACAGACAAAGTAACCGTCGATGTCGTTGGGATGGTCCTTGTCCTCGACGAAGGAGCCATCCACGAAAATTTCAGCGATGCCCACCTTCCAAAGCTGGCTCGCCAGAATCCCGAGATTGATGACGAGCTGCTCTCGCCAAGCTCTGTCCCAGGTCGGCGCCGCGCTCGACGCCCCCTCCACCAGGAGCGACCGACGCAGATCCGCGAGAGTCAGCCCGAAATCTTGCGGCGGCAAAAGGCCATCTGTATTGAACACCAGCATCCGACCCGCCTTTCCATATTAGTAAATCATGACCTAAATGTCAATCTTGCTCAGTTAGCCAACAGCCTGCCTGTAAGGCTCTAAGTCGCTTGAGTTATTATTGAGTACTGACTGCATCGTTCCATCCAGTGCCCCCTTCCTGGCTGACCACCACGCTGAAACGACAAGGCTGCGCAGTGCCGGCCCGTTTCGCCCGAGCATCGGAAAGAGCGAGCCGTAGCGTCGGAACGCATCGTTCTCCCGCTCCGGCGTCGGGAACTCCCGCGTGAACGCGGCCTCTCGGTCAGCCGCACGGCTCCGTGCGAACGCCTCCCACCGGATCTTCCCCCGCGCCGTGCTGACGGTCTGACGTTTCGCCGGCGAGATGTCCCGGCCCAGTTTCTTGGAGAGGGCGCGGAAGTAATTCTGCGACGCGATGTCGTAGCCGTTCTCGTTCCGCTCGGTCGCCAGGAACAGGATCAGCGCGAGCGTATGCTCCAGGCACATCAGCCTTCGTCTGGAGAAATCCGTTGATTTCACTGCGAAATCTCGAAGAATTTTCTTGTTTTTGGAAATGAGCGATGAGAAGCTACTGCAGTTTGCCGTGACGGGGGGCGTGTCATAATTCGGCCCCTCCGTTTGGGAGTCAGATTTGAAAGCCCGGAATCGGTCCGGGCTTTTTATTTGTCCGCCAACTTATCGGTTGGGTCAAGCGGGTTCCAGAAAATGACCGCGCTCCTGACGATGTCAGCACGGGCGTTGGCTCCGCGCGAAGTATCCACGCGCTTATCGGGACAGCATTGCCTTTAGGGCGGTGCTCTTTGCATTGCACAAACTCCCTTCGCGCCTCCTGGCGCACCTGAACAGTTACGTATTAGAAATAGAAAAAAATACCGGTCTTGAGTTCCATCGCCTCTAGCACGAGCGTCCTGAGCTTGCTCAGCTCGTCGCATCCGGGGGAGACCGAGTCGATGACGGCCAAACACTGGACAAGAGCCTCGACACCCTTGTGGCTCGCACGCGATGAGCTTTCGGCCCTCCTGCCGCGCCTGGACCAGATTCCTCGCGCGCTGAGATCAGGTTAGGCACAGAGGCCTACTGAATACGAACGAAGGAACGATAGTGGTCCGGCGTGTACCAGATCTCCCCCCTATAACCGATGACGACTCTCTGGGGGCCAGGTCCTTGCATACCAGGAGTAGGGTGGCGGAACTCTCTATAATAGTTAAACCTCGCGTTCGCGGGCAGCTCTGAGTTCGCAGACAGCTTTGAAACATCTTTCCTGAGCGGCCGGTTCTCGAAGCGCGCGCCGTCATTGGAATGGGGAAGTAATTCTCCATTCCTAATCCGATTCAGCGTGGGTTGGAGGTCGACCGTACCTTCAAAGACGACTACCCCCTCTTTGTTGGCGACACGTTGGAAAAGGACATAGCGACCCTCCTCCACTACCGTTGCTTTCTGCAACATGGCACGTCGCATTTTGTCGGCCAGGCCGTTATCAAGAGCGACAGTCGTTGGGGCATTCCGAAACGACGTCGATTCGGCTGCTAGGCTGACCGTTGGCCGCACGGGCCTGACACGGGGAGCAAGTGACCGAGTCGTGCTGCCCAAGGCGCTACCGAACTCCATGGCGACCATGGCGTCCATGCCCGCCTGATCGACGCCCGTCCTCAGACTGTATGCCGCTAACAGATAGTCGTCGTCTGCCAGGGCATCTCCGACTTCGCGTCCGGTTTTTAAACCGGGGTACATTCTCTCTAAGGCCCACCGCGATAACTCCCCTCTTTCGCGGGCTTCTCCGATTTCGCGTCCCTCTCCTAAGCCGGGGTACATGGTCTCTAAGATCAGGCGGCGTGCCCCCCCTGTCCTTACGGTCTCAAGAACCTCGTCCGGCAAGAGCGAGCCCTTGCCAAGCACGACTCCCTGCCAGAGCCTCAGGCGCGCGAGACGTGCTTGGTATCTCTGTTCGACGAAGGCCTCGGCCTTCATCAAGTCGTTCATGATGAAGGCTGCCGCGATTTCCTCGTCGGCAGGTAGATTCGGGTCGTAATGGGAGAGAGCTTCCATCACATCCTGAGGATCCACCGACGGGTCCATCGCGATCAGGCTCCGGATTCCAGCAAACGGATCGTTTTCGACTTGGCAGTGTGCGCCGGCTTGCTGGTTCTGCGCGGCTCGGACGCGCGCTTGCGTCTCCTCGGGGGTCTCCGGTCTTTCCAGACCACTCATGACCTGGGAATCGTAGATCGGATTCCGGGATGCCCACTCGTCGCCATTCTGGCGTCTCCAGCAGGCGGCGCGAAGCCTCGCGAACTCCTCTCCCGTCAATCCTGAAGCTCTCTGAAAGGTCCAGCACTTCCCCTGATCAGCCAGAGCGGCGATCCTGCCGAGCTCCGCGTCGTAGGTTTCAGTCGAGCCTTGCGCGAAGGGAGCCGAGAGAAGGAGTCCGGCGCCTGTGGCGAGGACGGAAAAGAGTCTCCGGGCACTGCTACTAAAGGTCACTTGATTCTCCTTGCGTACCTGGAAAAGGTGCAAGCTGTAGGCCCTGACACACCCCCTGCCAGCCCGCGACTTCGACCGGAAAGCGTCTTTGTTTCCTGACGGATAGGGGGAGAGCTGACCCGGTAGTAAGCTATCGACGGAAAGGCGCTGACGAGCGGGAACGGGATCAGGGAGTGGACAGTGGAAACGAGTTGTGCGGCGTCCGGACGACGGGCTGCACGCGCGTCAGGACAGCGAGGTCCGGGAAGATCCGGCGGCGAGCCGGATCGACTCGCTTACCTGAGGAGATGCCAGTGTCGCAGCGGAGGCGGATTCCCGTCATGTGCTTCGCTCCCGGCGGGATCCCTTCCCTCGAGCCGCGTCAGGAATGCCTGGGTGTCAGAGCTCGGCGCCCCACCGTGGACCAGACCGCGCCGAAACTTTCCGAGGATGTCCTCTCGGCCGCCCGAGAATCTCGAATCACTCATCTCGGCGTCCTGGTACATCATGCGAAGGTAATTCGCGAGCGGCCCTCGCAGGTCACCGAAGGCTCGGGCGAGGACCCGATTGGGCCCCGGATGAAACCGGAAGATCGCGCTGACGAGAAGGCAGAATCGACGGTGGTCCAGAAACGGATTGTCCCGCGTCGAGAAAGGCTGGGGCGTCCGCCAGCGCAGCGTCTCAGCAACGAACTCGTCGTCGAATTCATCACGGTCCCGGTGCACCAGTTTGCCAAGCTCCGCTTCAATCTCTTCGGCACCTTCGGACGGATCGGCGTGCGCCGCGAACAGGGCGTCGATGTGCACCCGGGCGCGTTCTCCCCGGGGAGATTCGAGGGTTCCGCGGGCGCACCCACCCACGACCGATAGGACCAGCAGGCAGTTCGACCTACCGAATGGCACGGACAACGAAGCTGGCGCGACTTGCACCCGGGCGCAGCCAAACCCATCCGTCAAACAGAACCTAGTCCACGGGTTCCTCGACGATCGCCTGGAAGGCACCCAGCCAGGACCGGTCGATCGGCGTAGGGCTGGTGCGCACGCAGATTCCGCCGGGAAGGTTCGCGTACCAGCCGAGGTCGTCTTCACCGTCCCAGCCCCAAATCGAGCGATCGCGCTCGACTACGTTTCGGACAGCGTCGCGCAGCGCCTCGGAGTACAGATCGGTCCGCGTGCGTCGGCTCCCGATCAGGTCGTACCGGTCCTGGTCTTCTCGAACCTCGATCGCGGCTGAGCCCGTCGTCCGCGAGCCAGACCTGTCCCGCAGCTCCGCATTCGCGATCGCTTCCCAGTCGGCGTCCTGTCCCGGATACGCCGAGACGAAGCAGGCCGCGCTGACTTCGGCCGGGCGAACGTGACCCGCGTGGGGATTTTTCAACCTCTGGGCCCACTGGATCAGGGCCTCGTGGAGCTCGTCGGAATAGAAGACCTGAGGCTCGTCGTCGGAGGATCTCGTGTCGGCGCGGCATGCGAAAACGAGCTGCCGGAGGTTACACCTCCGCGCAATCAGGCACAGCTCGTACAGGTGGAAGTCAAAGTGCCTCATTGCATAACTATTGTCCCACTGGAGGAAGCGGACCGGCGGCCTCGAGGGGCGCCCGTACCACTCGGTTCGGACTTGAGCGGCGGTGGCGACATTCCGATTCATCGCGGCCTCGATCGTCGATAGGTCCGCGTCCGGCGTCGATAACCCGAGAAAACCCTGCGCCTCGATCCGCTCCGCGTACAGGAACCGGATCCCCGAGCAGGGATTGAACGACACGGCATCGACGGTCCGTGCGAAGCCTGGAAGAGCGGTCATGAGAAGGACTATCGGAAACAAGACCATGGATGGGTGGGAACATGCGAGAGGGATGCCAGTGAACTGCTCCTTTGGGTTTTCTCGGAATCGCGTGAACAGTCCTTAATCAGTCGTCCGAAGCCATAGCATGTGTCCCCGCTGCCACGCTCGGAAGGGCCGCTCAATCATCCGAGTACCAGGCTTGCAACGTGACCGAGTAGCCATGCGCAGTGAAAGAATCCTTTGGCTCGCCGCCGCACTCTCGATCTCCCAGCTCCAGGCGCTGGCCGTGGCCTCGCCGGCTCCTGAAGCTTCGCCGCTGGATTGGCTGAGCCAGGACTTCTTTGCCGACCTCGCGCACCAGTACGCCTGCACGATCTCGGTCCGGTCGACGACGGCCTCCGCGAGAAATCAGGTACGTGTCGTGAGACCTTCGGACGTCGTTCCCGTCTCGCTCCGGGAGCTCTTCGGTGACTCCGTCCCGCCCGCGCGGATCGGCGGCGTGATCGCCCAGGCCCTTTATCGTGAAAGCGCGGACCGGACCCACGACCTCAGCGTGTACCTTGCCCGATCGCGGCGAATCGGGCGGAAGCACGCGGTCGTGCTCCTGATCGAACGCACGCCTCCGGGCAAGGCGTCCGAGAACGGAAGGGCCTTCGGCTACGCGGAAGCCAACGCCTTCGTGGGTCCCGTGTTCAGCTTTGCGCCGACCTCCGATCGGATCTACTTCTTCCAGTGCCTGCCCAAGACGGAGCTGAAAATGCTCGAGGGCGGGCCATCCTCGGAGCCGGCGCCCGCGCCCCCCACCTCGGGAGCGGCACGGTAGCCGCGTGACTCGAGCGGAATCGTTTCGACCTTGGCCGGATAGCAGTGAGCACTCCTTCGTTAGGTCATTGGGTTGTTCTGGCCTCCAAGGAAAACAGGCGCATTCCCGCGAAGGGACCACCGCATTTGCGACTCCTCCATAAGTGAGCCTCCCGGCTCGACTGGACGGCCAGGGCTCGGGACGGTCAGGAACGAGACCGCTTCTACTCCGCGCGGCGCTCGCGGGGAGGGCGGGCCAAGGGCTCGCGGCGCTCACGGGCGGCGTCCGGTGATGGGCGCGAAGGTCGGTGCCGGCGCGCGGCGGGCGGTGGTGTCGCGATCGCCGGTCCGCGGTGAAGCGGCGGCCGGTGGTTCGTGGCGGCCGCGTGCGGTCGAGCGGACTTCGTCGGTGCGGAGGTTCGTCTGGCC
>CAYJTX010000161.1:0-7455 GCA_964372615.1 uncultured Bacteriovoracaceae bacterium
CTACTGGACCGCACCAGATAGGCTACGGCAAGTCGTTACCCGGACAGGCTCCTAGTGCCACGCCCGCGAGCCACTTCATACTCGTTCGTCGCGAGAAGGTTTCTCCGCGTTTGTACATCAACATACTCGCGGGCGTGGCACTAGTGTCAGGCCCAGGGCTTGCTCCGATCGGTGTACTTACAACCGGGACAGGACAACGGCTGCAACGGCAACCGAAACCGATCCTGACCAGGGTCGATCCTGAGTCCCGGTAGAGCCCAAAAAGAAGAGGCCCGAGGATTCTGCCCAATCCCCGGGCCGGTTCTTGCGGACCTTTTATACTGCTCTTATCGACGTGGGCTCGTCTTCGCTACGACGTTCGCTTGCCCCTGCTCTTCACTTCTGCTTCTGCCTGAGGCCCGCTGCCTCTCATGATGTCAATCGCGCTGCTCGGAGGACTTGGGGATCAGAAGTACAGGACGTACCCGTGCTGGGTGTTGTTGAGGTACAGGAACACCTCACCCAGGTACAGCCGCTGTTGGTACAGCGGGATGTTCAGGCTCACGGCGATTCCGCTCACGCAGACGCCCGTGGCGCCGGGGGTCGTCGGCTGGGGGAAGGCTCCCGGCTGCGTCGGGTTGACGCCGCTGAGAGGGATCTGCCCGGTTTGGATTTTGTAAGCGATGTCCTGCTGGGCGATCTGGCTGATCGTCAGCTGGCCGCTGCCGCTGAAGGGCCCGTTCGGAAGGGCGCCTCCGCCGTAGGAGCCGCCTGTGTAGCCGCCGTTGGGAACTCCCGGCTGGCTGCCCGGCTGGATCGTCAGGCTGATCGAGCCGTCGGAGCCCGAGCCCTGGTAGCCTTGTCCGAGCGTCGGCGCGGAACCGTTCAAGGTCACCGTTCCGTAGGCCTGGCCCCCGCCGTACGTGGGCGGGATCAGGCCGGCCAGGACTTTGTTGTTCAGCAGCTGGCCGTTGGCCACCGCGAACCCGAGCGGAGTCGCGACCGAGAGGCATCCACCGACGCCAAGGCCGCTTCCGATTCCACCGACTGGGGTATTCGTGGGATTACTTCCACCGCATCCGGTCAGGAGCGGGATACTACCTAGCATCGCCAGGGCGGTGGCAATGCGCTTGAGACGTGCGCGACTCATGGTCCATCCTCCAACAAACAACATCTGCATTCGCTTCAACAGGTGACGGCTTCTGCTCAACGTCAACACTTCGCTTGACCGTCACGTAACAACGCTCTCTCAGGAGGGGACTTGAGCAAGGGGAATGCCAGGTGCGTCACCACCGACCCAGGGGGCTGATTTATTCTAACTATATGTAATAATTAGGGCTGAAACGGCATCAGGGCGTGCGGGAGGTGGACACCGTCTGTTCAGTGACTTTACACCTGCCAAGCTCCGCAAGCGCGCCGGAGGCGCCCGGAAGGGCGAGCGAGCGGCGGTACTTATCGATTGCCGAGGCCAGCGCGCCGCCGAGCGCCTTTCGGCCCGCGATGGAAAGGAGGACCGCCCGATCCCTGGGGCTCGTGAGAAACCCGGCCTCCACCAGGGCGCTCGGCATATCAGCGCCCAGGAGCACGTGGAAGAGCGCCTGCTTGACGCCTCTGTCCTTCACGGACATGTGCCGGACTTTACCGAATTTTGCGGACGCAACCACCAGTGAGCTCTGGAGGCTGCACGCCAGGCGCTTGCTATCGGTCAGATTGGCGTCGAGGCGGAGGTCCTTCAGGATCAGGGCGACCTCGGTGTCGCCTCCGCCGAGCTCGGAGCCTCCCAGGACGTTGTTCTCGAGGTGCGCGAGCCTTCGCGAGCTCGCATCCGTGGCCGTATTCAGAATGAAGGTCTCGACCCCTTCGGCGTCCGAAACCATGGGTGTCGCGGTCGAGTTCATGTGAAGTGAGATGAAGACGTCGGCCCTGAGGCGGTTGGCGACCGCCGTCCGGCTCGGCAGCGACACATCGCGGTCCTTCTCACGTGTGAGGGTGACTTCGGCCCCCCGAGCCCGAAGCTGCCTGGCGGCTTCGGTGGCCAGGGCGAGCGTGATGTCCTTCTCGGCGACCCGAACGGTGCCGTTGTCGAAGATCGTTCCGTGATCGGAGCCGCCGTGGCCGGGGTCGATCACGACCCGGAAGGGGGCGCGCGGGAGCGAGGCGGCGGAGGGCAGAGCAGTCAGGAGGGTGAAGGCTAGGGAGGCCGCACCCAGCAGCTTGACGCGCCCTCGGGCCTGAGGCACCACGCGCCTCCGGCGCGATACGCAGTCACGACTCAACCGAACACCCCCTTGATCCCCTCATCTAGGTTATGGGACGACGGGGGGCGTGAGCAAGTCGGTGGCGGAATTCGCAGGAGCGCTGAAGAGGCTCGCCCGCTGGTTCGAGCGGGGCCAGCGAGTGCTTCCGTGGCGCTCCGAGCCCTCGCTCTATCGAGTCTGGGTCTCCGAGATCATGCTTCAGCAGACCCAGGTCGCGACGGTCGTGCCTTATTTCGAGAGGTTTCTGCGGCAGTTTCCCGACGTCAATGTCCTGGCGCGGGCGAGGGAGGAAGACCTTCTCGCCGCGTGGGCGGGTCTGGGCTACTACTCGCGCGCGAGGAATCTGCTGAAGGCGGCGCGCGAGGTCTCCGCTCGGGGCGACTTTCCGAGGACCCGGGCCGGGTGGCTCGAGCTTCCGGGCGTGGGCCCCTATACCGCTGGCGCGATCCTCTCGATCGCCCTCGAGCTGCCCGAGCCGATCCTCGACGGCAACGTCGAGAGGGTGCTCTCGCGCCTGCGGCGGGTGGGGCGCCGAAAGGGTGACGGTCTCTACAAGGACGCGCTTTGGAAGCTCGCCCGGTCAGTCGTTGAAACAGGGCATGGCCTCGGGCTCAAGCCGTCCGTGATCAACCAGGCCCTCATGGAGCTTGGCGCGACCGTCTGCTCGCCCCTGTCGCCGCGCTGCGAAGCCTGCCCGCTGGAGGAGCAGTGTCTTGCGCGGAAGGAGGGAGAAGTGAAGTCCTACCCACCGCCTCGCCCGGCCAAGGAGTGGATCCGCGTGAGCGAGCGGGTTCACTGCGTGGTCGACGGCCGGGGAAGGGTCTGGGTCAATCGAAGACAAATGGGAGAGTGGAGGGCGGGTCTCTGGGATTTTCCTCTTGGCATCCCTCGCCTCGCGGTCGTCGATTTCGGTCAGGTGAGTACCCGCCACATCGTGACTCGGCACAAGATCGAGCGAGTGACCCGGGTGGCGCGTGTCACGGGCGGCGTCAGCCCCACGCTTAAGGGATTACGCTGGGTCGACCCCTCGAATCCCGGCGTCGCTGTCGGCTCTGCTTGGAGAAAGGCGATGGCAGCCGTTCTCAAGGAGTTTCCAGGCGCTTTCCGTCCTACGGCTGAGGCTGCCCGAGCTCGCGCTCGAGCTAAACCCTGACGGCCGGTTCGGCCGCCCACGATCGCCCTCGCGGGTGAGGAGCCAAGCGCCAGGGCGAGCGTGCAGGACCATGCCGCGTCGCGAAGGACACACCAGACGGCACTCCGTGGGATATTTCTGTAGAAAAATAGTCGACTACTGCTAGAATGACTGAGTACGGGGGAACTCAGTCCATGACTCAATTCTCGCGCGTGCTGGCCCTTGTGGCCGTGTGCGTGATCGCGGGCGGGCTGGCGCCGGCGCCCGCGCTGGCCGCGTGTCCATCGTGGATGAGCGACTCGAGCATCCCGGCCTGTCCTTCGTGCCCGGGGGTTTCTGCGGCCCAGTGCAGCCGGATGCTCGACGACCGCTACCCGGCGATGGCCCACGTCGTCCAGGCCATGCCGCAAAACAATACGTCATCGGCCCAAGGTTACGCGGTTGAGTTCATCGACAACACTCTGCAACTTTCTGGCGGCCGGGAGCCCGTCTTCTACCTGCCCATGAGCGCTTCGGCCTCGGCTCAGGTGCGAACCGACCTGATTTCCCGCCTGCAGGCCCGCACGCCGCCCCTATCGGCAGCCGCGGCGACCGCGCTCGCCGCCCGGATCCTCATCCCCGTCCCGGTGACCGCCACGGATGGAGGGGGAACCTCCTGGACCTGGCAGCAGGACTATTTCGAATCCTTCATCGACCCCGCGACGGGAATGCCCCAGGTGCGGGAAATACGCGACTACGGCCGCGCGGGCACGTCCTTCGCGGACATGAGGGCCTCGAACGGGGGAGCGGGAGGCTGCAGCTCCGTCGACTTCTCGAACACGACGCTTCCTCCCGCCGGCTCGACGGATACGCCGCCCTACGCCTACGAGAGCGCGCATAGCGGGGGTAACATCGAAGGCCTTCCGGGCGGGATGTGCATGCACGGCAACAACCAGCTCTACTCGAACTACGCCAAGTACTACTGCGGCCGCGCGGGTACGCCGCCGGCCGGCATCCCCTCGCCTCGGCCGTCAGGGAGGCCGGCGACCGGGGCGAACGAGGTCATTCTCGAGACTTCCTGGCTCAACGTCGGCCACGTCGACGAGATCGTGAACGTGGTGAGGAATCCGCGCGCCAGCGCGCCGTGCGACTTCTCGATCTCCGTCGCGAGCCCCAGAAAGGCCCTCGAGCTGCTTCGGGCGAACCCGACGGACGTCTTCGCGGACTTCACCTCGCGCTCCGGCGAGTCAGCGGACGTGATTCGCGACGAGAGAGGCGGGACGGATCCCATGCGGTTCCTTTGCGGCCTGGTGGCGCGGAACCCGGCGGCCGCCCCGGGCGGGCCCGGCGGGCCTCCCGGGAAAGCCCCCGTCGCGCCGCCGGCGTCCGGATCCCTGTTCCGGCGCCTCCTGGAAGAGGGAATCGTCCGAAGCGCGGAGGCGACCGTAGTGCGTAGGCGCAGCTGCGGCGCCTCGCTGGGAACCATGACGAACGCCGATGTGCTGCGCGGCTTCGAGAACGACGCGACGGCTCGCCTCACCAATGCCCTCGTCGACCGGAGCATGGCCGAAAACAGGCGCAGGCTCCTGGCGTCCTTCCAGGCGAGGCTCGGCTGCGAGCCGAACGTCATCGAGGTGCCCGACCTCTTCTACGGCAGCCAGGGAGCGGTACCCGCGCCGCTCCTCATGCCGCCCGGCTACCCGAGGGGCACTGCGGCCTGGAACGCGCTCGACACGGACGCGCAGATGCGGCACATCGCCGGCTTGCCCAACCCGGAGCAGTTCGCGGCTCTCCCGGAAGGGATGATCGACTCCATGATGCCCAACCCCACCAACGGCGTCAGCGCCGGAAACGGATTCATCTTCTCAGACCCCCAGAACCGGGCATTTCGGAGTTACTTGAGAACCACCTATCAGGGGACAGGTCTGCGGACGCGCTTCATGGACACCTGGGACAGCGCGCATGTCGGCCAGGGCAACCTGCACTGCTCGACCCACACGCTGCGATTCTGCCGGCCGGCAGGGAGAGGCAGCCCATGACGGGAGCTCGATCGATGGATACGACGCTGCGAACGAAGGTCAAGACGCTTTCGATCCTGAGCTTCGTGCTCGCCGCCTCGGGCGTAGGATCCGGGGGCCTCGGCGACACCGAAGCCTCCGCCGCCGCCGCGGCGCGGCTGATGGTCTGCGAGACGCAGTCCAGCGACGGCTGGAACGCCTCGATTACCCTGGAGGAAACGGGGCGAGGGAAGATGCAGGTCGCGAAGGGCGGCGCGAATCACGTCTGCGACCTGACCCTGCGCGACTTCTCGGACGAGTATCGAAGCCGGTCGTCGATCCTGGGCATGCGGTTCTCCAGGGGCGCCTGCGCTCCGGCGCTCTCCCAGGTCGACGAGAAGAATCTTATGACGAACATCCCGGTCCTTTTCGTCAGGGGGGCGAAGAAGAGCATTCCCAAAGGGCGGGTCCAGTGGCTCTGGAACAGCCAGACGACCCCCTGTCAGCTCCGCGTTTACAACGGGCCTGAGCTCGTGGCCAAGGCCGAGCGCTTCAAGTTGGGGTCGTGGGGCCACTCCGACGGCCGCTGATCGCGGCGGTCCTCGCGCATTTCGCCGCGTCTCTCGGGTCGCCCGCGGCCCTGGCCAGGTTCGTCGCGGATGAGGACGCCGCCTGCCCCGCCTGGCTTGCATCCGAGGCGGTCCAGGCCTGCCCGTCAGGCGGCAGCAGGATCCTGCCCGAGAACTACCCGGCGAGCGCCCTGGTCGTCTCCGACCGCCCGGTGCGCGACTCGTCGTCCGCTCAGGACTTCGCCCCCGCGGTGGTCGAGCAGGCGCTGCTGGCGGCCGGCGACGAGGTTCCGCTCATCCTTCTCCCCGTCCGGGAATCCACCTTCGCGCGGATCACCGAGCGGGTCGCCGCCCTCGCCTCGCGACCGGGAAATGCCCGCTTCAAGGATCGGTGGCGCCGGGCCCTGGTCCGGGTTCCCGACGCTCCCAGCTTCACCTGGCAGCAGGACTATTTCGAGTCGTTCGTGGATCCTTCATCCGGGCTGCCCGCCCTCGCCCAGGTCCGCGGCTACGCGCAGGCCGGCGACTCGTTCGATGCGCTCGCGAGCGCTCTCAGTTCCGCCGGCTCCTGCTACCGGGCTGTGGGAAGCGCCGCTTCGATCCCGTCCATCCCGATTCCCGCCAGGGGCGCGCTCGCGCGCCACGTCCCGCAGGACGTCGGGACGATGGGCGGCAACATCGAGGGCCTCCCGGGCGGTCTCTGCCTACACGGAAGCAATCAGGCGTGGGAGGGGTTCGCCGAGCACTATTGCGGATCGCGCGATAACGAGGTCGTCGTCGACGTCTCCTGGCTCGCCGTCGGGCACGCGGACGAGCTGATCCAGACCGTCCGCAGGCCGGGGGCAGAGCCCCCGTGCGACTTCGCGATTCTCGTGCCTAGCCCGGATAAGGCCATGGAAGCCCTCCGAGCCGAGTCGGAAAAACCCTTCGCCGAATTCCACTTCAACCCGGGAGCCGTCGCCACGGACACCGGCGCGAGCGATCGCGCGCGGACTTCTCCCTTTCGGGAGGCGTGCCGGATCGCCTGGCGGGGAAGAAACGCCGCGCTCTTGCAGCCCGGAGCTCCGGACAGCCTCCCGCCGCCCGGAGCCGTTCCCGCGACCGCGCTGCTCGACTGGCGCGCTCGCCCTTGGCTCGACGCGCTCGTGACGCCCGCCCAGGCCGCCGTTCCCGAGTCCCCGGCCGGCTGCAAGAGCCGCGATGGGGTCCTGCGCCTCACGAACGGCGACGTTCGCGTCGCCTTCGAGGCCCTGGAGGAACTGCAGATCATCAACGCGGTGATCCAGGCGAAGATGAACAAGCTCAAGGCGGACCTCCGCGCCCGCCTCGGGAGCCGGCTGCCCGGCTGCCCGGTCGACTTTGTCGACGTGCCCACGCTCTACCAGGGGGGCCACCCGGTCCTTCGGCCCCACACGGAGGGGCGGCCGATCGACGAGCGCTACGCCCTGCCCAACGGGATGGTGGAGCCCCTCCTCCCGAGCCCGGTCAACTCCGTGTCCCTGGGTGCTCGAGTCCTCGCTCCCCACCCCCAGAACGGGGCG
>CAYJTX010000162.1:0-7450 GCA_964372615.1 uncultured Bacteriovoracaceae bacterium
GTGGGTCTGAAAGCGGAAGCAAAGGATGTTTCGCAGGCGGTCTACATGAAAGAATACGAAGCGAACCTCACCAGCTACTCGGCCGATCTCTATCCGGCTTTCACCGGAATCCTGGTCGACGACCCGGACGCTGATATCCGGTACATGTTTCAGTCCAAGGAGGGAATCTGCCTCCCCGACGTCGACGGAAGGATCACCCAGGAGCTCGAAAAACCGAAGCTCGACGTCCAGCGGATCAACGAGCTGATCTGGGAGCAGGCGGTGATCTGGCCGGTCACGCACTTCGCGCACGGGATCTGGGCCCGCGAGGAGCTGGACCTCTCCATGCTGAATCTGGTCCTCCCCCCGACCGACTTCAGCTGGATCGGCTGGAAGAAGTAAGGGAGAAGGCCAACCGGCCCGCCTGCGATGGGAGAGCTCAGCCTCGCGCCGTGGTCCTACCGAAGACTGCTGCGGCAGGGCCCCGCCAATCCCGTCCTGCGCCAGCTCACGCTTCGCGAGCTCCGCGCGTCCGACGTGGGTGGGCCGGGATTCGAGGCCTACGCTTACCTCCGGAAGGAGCTTCGGCCGTCCGGCGCACCCTGCCCGAAGCTCTACGGCGACGCCGACGGAACCGGGTTCGCCCCCCTGGGAATCGAGGCCTGCCACAAGGCGATCTCGGAGGCGCTGGAGCGCTGGTGCTTCTTCCAGACCGAGGGTTCGGGCGACGCCGCCGGCTTCGGCTTCGACCGCGAGCCGACGACTCTCGGAATGGCGGCCTTTCCCTGGATGACCCCGGGGCCGGCGCGCGAGCGGGCGATGCGCGAGGCGGTGGAGCGCTGGTCGATCGCCGCCTGGTGGGAGGGGCGGCTCGCCGCGCGACCGCTCGAGGGCGCGGACCGGACCTCTACGATCGCGCGGGTCATCCATCCCTGGGCGCCGGGGGGCAGGGAGGTCGTGCTCGTCAGGGACGAAGTCGAGGTTCGAGGCGAGCGCCTCTCGGTCTACGGATTCTCGTGCGGTCGCGATATCGGTCAGGCGTTCCGGCAGGCGACGGCCGAGCTGCGCCGAAACCGCGAGGCGCTGAGAAAGCTGGAGAGAGGAGTCGAGGAGGCTTCGGTCGACTCCCTCTTCGAGCGGCGGCTCCTCCATTTTTCGGCCGCTGAAGGCCGCTCCGGCTTCGACGCGCGCCTGCGAGCCTCGTTCAGCGCCCGGGTGGCCGCGATACACGCGCCTCCGCTCCTGGTGAATCAAGAGATCCGGGGTCCGTGGTCCCGCTATGCTCGCGTGTGGCGATGCCTGTTCGAGATGCCGTCTCAGGCTCATCTGGCGGACGAGCTTGACTACTTCCTATTCTGACGCGAGATCCCCGCGGGATCGCGGTACGCCAGCGCGCGCGGGTCGATACCAGCCATCCCAAGCCATTCTCGGAAATGTGGAGGCCCGAAGGGTGTTCCCAGCTCCCTTCAATGCCCCACACTTGAAGTGTGACGACCCCAACCACACTCCCAACGTCATTGAGGCTGTCACATTTCCAGCGCCGCTCGCCGATCAGTGGCGAAAGTCCAGCGACCCTGCGATCCTGACCTGCGATGCGCGATCGCTTCTGGATCACCCGGCTCGCGATGCTGAAGGCCTTCGCGGCTGTCTACGCCATCGCCTTCGCGATCGCCTGGAACCAGGGCCCCGGCCTCATCGGGGAGCATGGCATCCTCCCTCTCAAGCTCTACCTCGAGCGCGTCCCCGGACTGCTGGAGGTTCCGACCCTGTTCTGGTTTGGGACGTCGAACACCGCGCTCCAGGCGGTATCGGGCCTGGGCCTCGCCCTCTCCGTCGCGGCGCTCGCGGGGCTCGCGACCGCGCCCGTCTTCTTCGCGCTCTGGGCCCTTTACCTTTCGATCGTGAACGTGGGTCAGCTCTTTTACGGTTATGGTTGGGAAACGCTTCTGCTCGAATCGGGTTTTCTCGCGATTTTCCTCGCGCCTGGCGGAAGGCCCTGGCTCTTTCGCCGCTCCTCTCCGCCGCCGGTTCCCGTACTCTGGCTTTACCGCTGGCTCATCTTTCGGGTCATGTTCGGGGCCGGTCTGATCAAGATCCGCGGCGACTCCTGCTGGACCGACCTGACCTGCATGGTCTTTCATTACGAGACTCAGCCCCTTCCGAACGCCGTGAGCCCTTGGATGCACGCGCTTCCAGGCTGGGCGCACCGACTCGAGACCCTCGCCACGCATTTCCTCGAGCTTGTCGTACCCTGGTTCCTGCTCGCGCCCGACCGCCTCCGCGTCGCGCGCCACGCGGCGGGGGCCATCACGGTGGGCTTTCAGGGCGTCCTGATCGCGAGCGGGAATCTCTCGTGGCTGAACTACGTCACGATCGTGATCGCGCTCTCGTGCTTCGACGACGGCTTCTGGAGCGCGCTGCTTCCGCGATCGCTCGGAGCCCGCCTGCTCGCGCTCGCACCCCGTACGACGTTCACGGGAACGGCGAGAAAGTGGATCCTTCGCGCGCTCGTCGCCGCGATTGCCCTGCTCAGCATCAGGCCCACCCTCAATCTCGTGTCAGACGACCAGATGATGAACGCCTCGTTCGATTCCCTTCATCTCGTGAATACCTACGGCGCGTTCGGAAGCATCACGCGCACACGACGCGAGATCGTGCTCGAGGCCACCCGTGACGACCCGGCCTCGCCCACGGCGCTGTGGCGGCCCTATCACTTCCGCTGCAAGCCGGGCGACCCCGCCCGACACCCCTGTTTCGTCTCCCCCTACCACTTCAAAATCGACTGGCAGATGTGGTTCGCGGCGTTCTCCCCGCCTCGGTCGCAGACGTGGCTCATCCACTTCATCTCGCTGCTCCTCGAGGGCCGGCCCGAGGTCGTTTCGCTCATCGAAAGCGCGCCATTCGGGCCGGCACTACCCCGCTCTATCCGGGCGGAATTCTATGAGTATCGTTTCGCTCGTGACGGAAGTGACTGGTGGACCCGCAGGAGGCTGGGAGAGTACCTCCCCCCTGTTTCGCGACGGACCCCGTTTCGTTGACGAAGCGTCAAGGAAAGAGCGGTACTGACGGTCCAGGAAGCCCTCTTGCTTGACGAAACGTCAAGGATCACACCCTCCAAGTTTTGTTTGGAAACGCAGGCGAGCCCGCGTAGGGTCTGAACCCATGACCGCCCTCGACGGGTCAGTCCAAGACCCTGAAACTCAAAGCCTTGTTGAGTCCCTCGCCCAGCTCGAGGCGATTCGCGCGAAGCGGGTCGCGGGCGTTCGCACGGTGCTCGTCGTGCTCTCGTCCCGGGGGATGGTCTTTGACCTCGATTCGATCCGACAGAAGGTCCTGCTCACCTACCCCGACGCGGCGGTCTTCTTCCAGACGACCCACGGCAACCCGATGGGAATGTCCCCGCCGCATCACCTCGACCTCCTGATCGACTTCACCGGACCCGGGGAGCGACAGGGACTCTTCGCCGCGAAGAAGCTCAGGCGCATGACCCGCGTCGCGGTAGGCCGCAACGCGGGTCTGTTCAGGCGGCGCATCTACGATCGCGTCTACGACGAAAAAACGAAAGGTCGCGAATTGCCGCGAGACCTGCTCGAACGCGAGCGGTTCGTGCAGAAGGAGGTTCTCGCGCTCGCCGGCATCCCGCTCGCGCTCCAGGGCGAGCTTCTCCCGGACCGGGCCGACTCCATCGCGCTCGAGCTTCCTCTGCTCGCCAGGTAGTCCGTGGCATTGCTCGGCTGGATCTACCGCCTCCTACACTCCCTGCGGCTCGCGGTCGTCGTGCTCTCCGGACTCACGATCTCGCTGATGGTCGCGACTGTTCTGGAGTCCAAGTACGACACCGCGACCGCGCAGTTCTGGGTCTACCGCTCGCTCCCGTTCCGCGGCCTGCTCTTCCTGCTCGGGCTGCTCATCTTCACGGTGGCCGTGAGCCGCTGGCCCTGGAAGAAGCGGCACATCCCGTTCCTGCTCGCGCATCTCGGAATTCTGACCCTGCTCACCGGTTCCTGGATCACCGACCGAAGCGGACTCGACGGCAGCCTCAGGCTGGCGGAGGGGGAGTCGTCGCCGGTGGTCGAGCTCAGCTCGCCGACGCTGACGATCAGCGACGCGGGAAGCGTGCGCGCCATTCCCGTTCAGTGGACCCCGCCAAACGCCCGCTTCCGAGCGCTCGAGGTGCCGGAGTACTCGCTCCGGGTCGAGGAGTTCCTCGCCCACGCGGACACCGAGGTGACCTTTCAGCCCGCCGAGCCTGAGATCATCGCCGCCGAAGCGCGGGGCGGGCGCCGGCTCTTTCCCGCCGCGGAGCTGCGGCTCGAGGGCGGGCCGATGCGGATCCAGCAGAGCTTCTGGCTCTGGCCGGGCGATCCCGGCTGGAGCCGCGTGCAGGCGGGACCGGCGAAGCTCATCTTCGGCGCTGCGCCTCCCGACGACGCCCCGGGCCCCTGGCTCTCGATCGACGCGCGGCCCGACGGCTCCGTCGTCTGGCGATCGCGAGGACAGGCCGATCGCCGGGGAACGCTTCGCCCAGGCCTCATTGAGGGCGCAGCCCTCGACCCCGGCTGGCGAGGGGGAGTCAAAGCACGGCTCGTGAAGTGGTTTCCGAAGGCCTCACCTCGGTCCGAGTATCACCCATCGGCCTTGCAGTACGGTGACCAGGCGCCGCCGGCCGCCATCCGCGTGGTAACGGGCGCGGGCGGGCCGGGCTCGGAGGTCTGGCTCGGGCTGGGCGATCGGGCGGTGCTCACGTATCAGGGGCGTGAAATCTCGGTCGGATTCCAGAATCGGCGGGTCATCCTGCCGTTCGCGCTCCGCCTGGAGCGCTTCGTGATCGACTTCTACGACGGCACCCGTGACCCGAAGGAGTATTCGTCCAAAGTCTCCATCATCGAGGGAGGCGTCCACGCCGCGAATCCGGCCGTAGCGGGCGAGCTCGGGCCGATCGTCGTCAGCATGAACGAGCCGCTCGCTCACCGGGGGATCACGTTTTACCAGGCGAGCTACGAGCCCGGGGAACCCCGACCCACGGTCACGATTCTCTCGGTGAACCAGGATCCCGGTCGCCCCTTGAAATACGGGGGCTCGATCCTGATCGTCCTCGGCGCGATTCTCCTGTTCGCGGCCAAGTACCGGCACGGGCGCGCCGCGCGTCGGGCCCGACTCTCATCCGCAGGCGAGCCTTCCGGCTCGACAGACCGAAAGGACACTGCCATGCCGTCTTCATCGAAGGGAAAGTCGACCTCCATCGGCATCGCCATCCTGCTCGCGTTCGCCGCAGCCAGCACCGCCCGAGCTTCAGACGATTCCGGCGCGCCCCCTGAGAGGTCGGGTTGGGAGTACCGCGATGCGGGGCTGATTCCAGTCCAGACCGCCGGCCGCTTGAAGCCGCTCGACACCTTCGCCCGGGAAGCCGTGCTCTTCGTGTCGGGCTCGCGCAAGATCGACGGGCGCCATCCGACAGACACTCTTCTCTCCTGGGTCGCCTTCCCGAAGGCCTGGGAAAGGCGCCCGTTTCTTCTGCTTTCCCGCGAAGACGCCCGGAGGCAGCTCGGTCTCGACGACAAGCGGTCGCTCTTCAGCCCCCACGAAATCGTGCACTCGCACCTTTCCCAGTACGCCGAAGGTCTCACGCAGCCGCCGCCCCCCGGAGCGAAAGCCAGCCCTCGCGACCAGGATCTCCGCAGACTGCTCGATCGGCTCGCGCTCTTCCGCACGATCGTCACGGGCGAGGCCTGGCCCGTCATCCCGGCACCGCCCCCCGCTCCGTGGCAGGCGCTCGCGCGCCGCGCTCAAGATCCCTCGGCGGAAACCGAAACCACCGGCTCCAACATCATCCGTGAGCGCTTCGCCGACGCGATTCTGGCCTACCGAGACGACGACCGCGAGAAGTTCGACCGCGCCGCCGTGCTCGCCCAGGCGGCGGTCCAGGGAGAGCTCGTCGGGTGGAACGAGGCGCGCTCGAGGGAGCTCATCGCCGAGTCGTTTTACAACCGCACGAGACCGTTCGTTTTCGCTTGGGCGCTCTACCTCGCGGGCGCGCTTCTCTGGATCATCGGCGCAGGTCGCCTTGCCGGAGCGGCCACGGCGGCCGGATTTCTGGCCCACGCGGGAGGAATCGCCCTGCGCTGCTACGTCATGGGCCGCCCCCCGGTCACGAACATGTACGAATCCGTCATCTGGGTCGGCGCGGGCGCGCTCTTTTTCGCGACCGTTCTCTTCGCGATGCGAAGGCTCCACGTTCTGATGGCGGTCGGAACGACGGTGGCGGCGCTGCTTCTCATCGTCGCCGACTCGGCGCCCACGATTCTCGACCCGGGCCTCAACCCGCTCGTGCCCGTCCTGCGCAGCAACTACTGGCTCACGATCCACGTACTCACGATCACGCTGGGCTACGCCGCCTTCTCCCTGACGCTCGGCCTCGCCAACGTGACCCTCTGGCACTACCTCTGGACGCCGCCGGCCATCGTGACGCCGCCCGTGATCGCGTCCCTGAACCAATTCACCTACCGAGCCATGCAGTTCGGCGTCGTGCTCCTCGCCGCCGGAACGATCCTGGGCGGCGTCTGGGCCGACTACTCCTGGGGACGCTTCTGGGGCTGGGATCCGAAGGAAGTCTGGGCCCTCATCGCTCTGCTTTCGTACCTGATCATCCTGCACGCGCGATACGCGGGCTGGGTGCACCAGTTCGGATTCGCCGTCTGGAGCGTCGTCGCCTTTCTGTCGGTCCTCATGGCCTGGTACGGAGTCAACTTCGTGCTGGGCGTGGGTCTGCACTCCTACGGATTCTCGACCGGGGGCCAGCTCTGGGTCGTGCTCTTCTGCTCGGCTCAGCTCGGCTGGGTCGGCTTTGTCGCGCTTCGGAGGAAGCTTCGCAAGGCAGCGCCGGATGCGACCGAATCCACGCCGGCCGAGCCCGCGCGGGCTTAGCAGGTCGTTGAAATCGAGGAGTGAGTCCAGAGCGGGGTGCTGAAAAATCAGGTTGGGAGACAGGCCGTTCCCGCATTTTACTCACGGTTTCGTAGTGAGGCGACCGGAGCGAAGTCAGCTTTCCGAAAATGCAATTTTCAGACTCGGCGAGCCACTCTCCGCGCTACCCGAAACTCCCATTCCTTCGAACACATTCACGACTGACACAGGAGCCGTGTCGCGCACGACCTAGTGTCCCATCCAACACATAACTAAAGAGGGCGGTATTTGAGAGAATTTTGGGAAGATCTCCAGCTTTCGGCGTCGGGTTTTTTCGAGAGACATCAGCGGATTCCGCTCTCGGGTGAAGCGTCGAAAACAGAGTTCTGTGTGGGACGTGCGGTTGATAAAAGTACGCGTTTCGCGGCAACTCCACTCTCTGCGTGTAGGGTGCATTTTGCGCCGATGGACGGGTGCGCTCTTGCTTGCGCTCGCCTCTCCCGCCGCAGCCTGGGCGACGTCCGCGAAAGACACGCTGACTTTCTACGGCGAGCTGACGTCACAGTCG
>CAYJTX010000163.1:0-7436 GCA_964372615.1 uncultured Bacteriovoracaceae bacterium
CATCTCGGTGCTCGCGATCATTCTGCTGATCTACTCCGGGCTCATTTACGGGATGCTCCGAACGCATCTCTTTTCGGAGATCGACCGGAAACTGCGGGCGGACATCGAAAGCACCGAGGAGCTGCTCGTCGACATCGACTCCGAGCCCAGGGCTCTGGAACGAGGCGCCTCGCGGGAGCAGTGGCTCCTCGAGGTCTGGCGGCGCGGAGAGCGAAAAATCTTCTCGTCCCCAGCGGCCGAGTCCTCTCCGCTCGGAGATCTGGGACCGGACTGCAAGGGCAGGAAGCTCCAGTACGCGACGACGCGTATGAAGGACGGCCTCTCCCTCCGATATGGCTGCAAGATGACGGTCGTGAATGCCAATCACTACACCATTCGAGCGGTGCGCTCGGCGGATCGCGTTCAAGAAGAGCTTCGCCAGGTCTTCCTCATGATGGCGCTGGGTCTTCCGGCCGCCCTCCTCGCTTCGGCCCTGGGTGGATACGCGCTGGCCAGGCGGGCCCTTCAGCCCGTGAGCGAGATGACGGAGCAGGCCCGGTCCATCAGCGCCGAAAAACTGGGCGCAAGACTCGCCGTCGAGAATCCGAGAGACGAGCTCGGCCGGCTGGCCTCGACGTTCAACCAGACCTTCGAACGCCTGGAGCGGTCGTTTGAGCAGATGAAACGCTTCAGCGCGGACGCGTCCCATGAGCTGAGGACGCCCCTCGCCGCCATCCGTACCATGGGCGAAGTTTCTCTTCGGGAGCGGCGTTCGCCCGAGCAGTACCGCGAGGTCGTTTCCAGCATGCTCGAGGAGACCGACCGCCTTCGCCATCTCGTAGAGAGTCTGCTCGTGCTTTCTCGCGCCGACGCCGGGAGCCTGAAGCTCAACAAGACGGTGACTGATCTCTCCCAGCTCGGGCGAGAAGTCCTGGAGACGCTCGAGGTCCTGGCCGAGGACAAGAAGCAGCGGACGGCCGCTCGGACTCCAGCTGCAGTCGTGGCGACCGTTGATCGAGAGCTCCTGCGCCAGGCCCTCATCAATCTGGTCGATAACGCGATCAAGTACAGTTCGGAGGGAGCAGAGGTCCGCCTGGACGTCGAGCAACGGGACGGATGTGCTCAGATCACGGTCTCGGACACCGGCCCGGGCATCTCGCCCGAGCACCAGGGGCGCGTTTTTGACCGTTTCTACCGAATCGATGCCGCGCGAGCGCGGGGACAGGGCGGTACCGGACTCGGTCTTTCAATCACGAAATGGGCGGTGGAAGTGAACGGGGGCACGATCGAGCTCCAGAGCGAACCCGGAAAGGGAAGCCGCTTCGTCATTCGGCTTCCGATCGCCCCTGTCTGAAAAAGTATTCAGAAAGACGTCAGTCGTGTCGAGCTGAGCGGGGCGGTAAACCTGTCTCAGAATGCAGGAGGTATCCCATGACACGAGGCGATTATCTGACACACCTGGCTCTGGCCGCGGGCTTTCTGGGAGTACTGGCTCCTTACGTGGCCCAAGGTGGCTGGTCTTTCGGGAGCGGACTCTACCTGGCGGGAACCTCCGCCCAGATACTGATCGCCTCCGCCTCGCGCGCTCTCAGCGCCCGGAGGCTGTCGTGACCGCCGCGCTCTCCGACTGGATTCGAAAGCGCGGCGTTCTCTACGCGTTGACGCAGACTCCGATCCTGGCTCTGCTGGTCGGCTTCTTTCTCAAGCTAGCCCCCTATCCGTTGATGATTCTCTCGGTCCTATTGGCGTTCGTGGCGTTGCCTGTTTGGGTCGCCCAGCGCAAGAACGTTTCAGACGACCCCGAGGAACCGGTACATCTTCTCCCGCGCTACGCCCTCTGGGCGCTGCTCCCTGTCCCTATATTCAGCCTGGTCCGGATCCCGACTCACTTCCTTTACGGAATGGCCTACTGGCACCCCTGGTACGACTTCGCTTCGGCGCTCACCGGCTTGCCAGTCAACCAGTACTCAACGCTCCTGCCAGGTGCGTTTCTTTACTCGCTTCAGGGCTACTCGCTGACCTTGGGTTTCTTCATCCTCTTTCGACGACACAGTCTGCTCAACGCGGTCCTTTACATCTGCCTCTTCGATACGTCGATCTACTCGTTTATCTTTCCCACTTTCGCGCGCGTCGGCATGCCATCGCCCCCGCGCTGGCACGCCGTAGCCTGGATCGCCCATCTGCTGATGGCAGCCTCGGTCTGGTTCAGCCCCACTTTCTGGAACACCGTGTTTCCCAAGCGGAGGGCACTGGCGCTCTCTCTCGCGATTCTCATCCTAGTGGCTCCCTACGCCTTCCCGATCGTTCGCGCGGGCCAGTGGCAGTTTCCAACCCAAGCCAAGATCGACCGCGCCCTCTTCGCTCGGACCGACCTGATCCGCCTGCGAACCGGTCCGGTGCTCCAACCAGGAATGCGCGAAAACCGCTACGAACTGGTCTTTGAGTTCGGACCTCGCACCTTCAAAAACTATGTCGGGCGCCTGCGCGCGCTCGACGCGAGGGATCTTCGAATCGACGCAAGGCTCTTCGTGCGCGGAGAAGCGGTCGCCTGGTGCCGGGAGAGCATTCCCGAGCTCCCGAGCCCGAACCGCTTCGTGGACGACGAGAAGAACTACTTCGAGATGCTGCATCGGATGGATAGAGTCAGCCTTCCCGTCACGTGCCTGGGCCCGAAGCGGGCTCCTGGCGAAAAACTCGACGTGGAATGGCGGGCCTCCGTGCGCCTGATCGGTGATCGTGAGGAAGAAGTGCGCAGCTTTGGAACACAGCAGCCCCTCTTGGCTGTCGCGGAAGGAGATCGGAAATGAACCGTGAAACAACCCGGCGTGGATTCTTCGAAAGGGCGGCCCTCGCTGGAGGAGCCGCGGTGGGAGCGCGTCTCTTTTCCGGAGGCACGGCTTGGGCTACTCCCTCTCTCCCCGCGGTACAGCCTTTTCCGCGCAAATACGAGATCAAGCCCCTGCCCTTTCAGACGGAGAGCCTGAAGGGGCTCTCTGCCAAGCTCATCCACTCCCATTACGAAAACAACTACGGTGGCGCGATCAAGAACCTCCTCAAGGTCGAGACCGAGATTTCCAAGCTCGGAACGGATGCGCCGGCCTTCGCCCTCACCGCCTTGAGAAACAGCGAGCACGCATTCCGAAACTCGATGATCCTACATGAGCTCTACTTCGAGAACCTGGGCGGCTCCGGCGAGATCCACGGCAAGACGGAAAAGCTCGTCAGGGCGGCGTGGAGTTCGGTTTCCAAGTTCGAAACCGCCTTCAAAACAGCCGGCGCGGGCGTGGGAGGCGGAACCGGCTGGGTGATTCTCGCCTGGGATCTTCGGACTTCCCAGCCGATCATGGCCTGCACAGGGCACAACAATCAGTTTCCGGCCTGGGCGCTGCCACTGATGGTCATGGACGTCTATGAGCACGCGTACGCGATCGACTTCGGGGCGAAGCTCAAGGATTACATCGACGCGTTCTTCGTGAACATCAATTGGGAGATCGTCGATAGACGTCTGGAAGCCGCCGAAGCCGTTTCGAAGGTACTGATGAGGGCGTGATGAACCTTCGAGAAATGTTCATCGCCGCTCATCTCCTCGGCCTTTGCCTATCGCTTCTTGCGGCACTCAGTGCTGACGGAATGCTGATTCGAGGCATTCTCTCGAAGACCCGGGTCAAGCTCCAGGAGCCCCTGAGAATCAAGACGGGCTTCGCGCTGCTTTGGATCAGCGGAATCGGCTTGCTTGTCATCTATGGAATGACCGATCCGAAGCAGCTCCTGAATCCGAAGCTTTGGGCAAAGCTTCTCATCATCCTGATCGGCTCGATCAACGGCCTCTGGATCGAAACGAGGCTCATTCCGAATCGGCTTCGCGCGGCGACCGTCATTCCCGCCGTGGCCCTGTCTCTTTCCTCGTGGGTTTCAGCGTCCCTGCTGGGCGTCGCGCGCAGCGCGAATTTCTCCATGGCCTTCGGGTCGATCATTGCCGCTTACTTCGGCGCAGCGGTCGTGGTGGCCGCTCTTGGCTTCGCTGCGTACTTGTTCTTCGGCCCCCGGCGAGAGGAGCGCCCGGTCAGAAATCCAGCTGCGGCCGGACCGAGCCGATATCCCAGAGAAGTGTCGCGAGCCGGTCTCTGGCTGCGTCCGTCCGGGCTGGCACATGCCTCCCCTGGAGTGCTCCCCGAAGCGCTCCCTCGAGCAGCGGTATGGCCTATTCCGAGAGGAAAGTGAAGATCGCTACGATCGTACCCAGACCCATGAACCAGATGAGAGCCAGGTCGCAGGCTGTTTCGGTGCCCTTCGCCGAGTACTTGTTCCATTCCCGGATACGCTCGAAGCGAGCTATTTCGTACCCCTCCGACGGATCGTGATTGATCAGCCAGTGGGCGAAGCGCGCGCTGGCGATCGCGGCGTGAGTGTCGTCATCGCTCTTTCTGCTGCGCGGGAGGCCGTTCCAACGTGGGATCATGCCTTCTTAGTATCCAATCGCTGTGCCAGGCCGCCCGGCCCCTGCCTCTGGCAAGGCATTGAAATAACGCTGTAAAACTACCTGCTCCAAAACCTGAGATGTCTAAAGACACGACAGCTGTCGCGACGCAACACGCATCCGCCTCCCCGGCCTCCGGATCTCTCTGTATTCTGGGAGCCGTGACCGGCCGAACCTCCGCCGACCTAGCATCTTCAGTACCGCAGTACCGCGCCTACTGCGCGCTTTACGAAGCCCGCCTCACCCTGACGGCGATCATTGCCTTCGAGCTCCTCCACAGCTGGCATCATCCTGGGCTCACCCCTGGTCACGCTCTAGGAG
Organism: uncultured Bacteriovoracaceae bacterium; assembly: GCA_964372615.1. Taxonomy (GTDB): domain Bacteria; phylum Bdellovibrionota; class UBA1018; order UBA1018; family UBA1018; genus CAYJTX01. The sequence continues at coordinate 4,778 of CAYJTX010000163.1, forward strand.
CCCTTCCCGTTCCGGTATACATTGAGTTCGATACAAAGCATGACCACCTTTGAAGCAGTCCTGATCGCCGCGATCGGCGGCGTCGCGCAGATCCTCCCCGTGAGCTTCGAGACGCATCAGTGGGCGCTCTCGTTCTTCGCTGGCTGGTCCCCTCCGCCCGCCGGCCTCCGCGGAGCCCTGCTTGCCACCACGCTGCTCGCCCTGCTCATTCGATTTCGACACGACTGGGCAAGCATCGTTTCCTCGTTCCTTCAGGTACTCATCTTTCGAAAGAAGCCCATGACTCTTGACGAGCGCATGCCTCTTTACCTTGCGCTCTCGCTGTTGCCTGTCGCAGGCGTTGGTTTTTATTTTCGTCAGCCGATCTCCGAAGCGCTGTCCGATCCGGTCTGGATGGGCGTGTCGTTGATCGGCTTCTCCCTCCCTCTCTGGGTCTCTGAATCGTGGGGAAGGAGGACGCGGGGACTGGTGGACTGGAACTGGCTCGACTGCCTGCTCGTCGGCGGCGGATTAGCGCTTTACTGGGTTCCCGGAGCAGGCGCTCCGCTGGGTTGCCTGGCCCTCGCGCTGCTGCGAAATTACCAGCGGGAAGCGGCGGCGAAGTACCTGTTTTACGGTCTCTCGATCATACTCGCGATCGACGCCTTCGGGAGTCTGCGGGAGCTGGAGTTCTCGGGGCCTCAGCCGATGCCCGGAGTGAGCTGGCTGACATTCGCTACCGCCGTCGCCGTGGGACTCGTCACGAGCATCGGAACCCTCGGGTGGTTCCTCGCCCGAGTGGAGAGGGGATCCCTCCGCTCCTATGGAGCGTACCGGGTAGCTCTAGGCTTCACGATTCTCGGCTGGAACTGGGCGAACTCCGGCGGCTGACTCTAGCAATCTCCCCTGCTGCTACTTCTGATGGGAGCCTGCTACGCCCGCGCTGCGCCCTTTTGCGCCGGTCGGTCGGGCTCATTGTAATCGACCATTTCCTTGAGCTCCTTGCCGACTTTGAAGAAGGGCACTCTCTTCGGTGGAACCTGGACGATCTGACCTGTCTTCGGATTCCGCCCCTGGTAGCTGCCGTAGCTCCTGTTCACGAACGAGCCGAAGCCGCGAATCTCGATCCGATCGTCGCGCTTGAGCGCGTCGGACATCATGTCGAACACCATGTTGACCACGAGCTCCGCCTGCTTGTGCTGGAGGTGGGCCTTTTCGGCGATGACGTTGATGAGATCGGCTTTAGTCATGGCGTGTCCCCTTCCCTTGAAGCTAAGGGCAACTCCCTGCTTTCGCAAGAATATTCGCCGGCCGGTGCCACGGGCGCTCGAGGTCAGTCACGGGTGATTGCGAACGCCCCGAGCTCTGAATCCGGCTCCTCTTCCTGGACTGTCAGTGAGCGCACCAGGGAGCCGGGCGGCCCCTTGGCGCACCACTGCGCCATGAGGAGAACGGCATCTTGCGGTCCACAGAACACCGCCTCGACCCTCCCGTCCCGGAGATTTCGAACGAAGCCCCTGATCCCGACTCCCAGCCCTCGAACGCGATGTAGGACAGCGGCCCGATAACCCACACCCTGAACGCACCCTTCCGCGAAAATCCGCCTCTGGATCGGGCCCGAGCTCATCAGAGCTGCCGTACTTCTCGAATGCCGGGCGTGCTCCAGAGCTCAAGCACGAATTTCTTGTGATTGGACCTGTGTCCCACGTACCGCATCGCCAGGTGGGTCAGCTCCCCTCGGCTCGAGATGTCGAAGTCGTTGAGCACGAGGTCGTTGCCGGTCAGTGACTGGTTGATCGCCTGGCGAACGCTCCCCGTCGGGTCCTGGACCAGGAGCTCGCATGCGAAGCTCAAGGAGCGCCCAAGGATCCGATCTTCGAAGAAGTTGGTGGCGACCAGTACAAAAACAACGAGAATGGAGGCGCCGAGCCCGACGTCCCCTCGGCCGATGCCGATGGCGACGCCAATGGCCGCCACCGTCCAGATGGTGGCCGCGGTCGTCAGGCCTACGATCGTGCCGCGCGCCTGGATGATCGCCCCGCCGCCGATGAAGCCAATGCCCGACACGATCTGGGCAGCGATTCGCGCCGGGTCCCCGTAATAGCCATGTTCCGAAAGCTGAACCGAGATGAGTACGGACAAGGACGTGTACAGGGCGGACCCCAGACAGATGAGAATGTTCGTCTTGATGCCCGCAGGCTTGTTCTTGAGCTCTCGCTCAAGCCCGATCAAGCCACCACAGAGTATGGAAAGGAAAACCCGAGGGGCGAAGAACTGCAGCGCCTGAACCAGCGTCCACCCACTCGACGCGCCGCTCATATCACCAAAGTCTAGCGTCTTTGATCGCACCGCGCAAACCTGGTACAAAGCCTCAGTTGGCGCGCTCGCTCCCGGCCTGACCGACCGCGCTGCGCCATTGGAGCCGTAGTTAAATGGATATAACGGCTGTTTCCTAAACAGCTATTACAGGTTCGATTCCTGTCGGTTCCACCATTACGGTTCCACCATTACGCACTACAGAGGCCGGAACTATCTGCCGATCAGGGAGGAGATGGACGACACGCCTCGATCGTCTGGGGCGGCGGCGAAATCGGGCACTTCGGTCGATCCGCGCGCGAGAGATCCGGTCGGTCGCGCGCTCCGCGAAGATCGGACGAGCGTCGGGTAGGGACAGAGTGTG
>CAYJTX010000164.1:0-5000 GCA_964372615.1 uncultured Bacteriovoracaceae bacterium
CAACCGGACCCACACGGCGCGCGCGCTAGGGATCTCGATTCGAACGTTGCGAAACAAGTTGGCCGACTACAGGCGCTTGGGCATTCGGGTTTGACGGGGGGGACGGGCGGGATTTGCCGGGTGCCCATCACCCTCAGGCAAGTCCTGCCCGGCTTGTCTCGCCTCGAGCCGCAGCGGGCGCGAGGGGAGCCGCGAAATGACGGCGAAGGGCCGCTCGAGGCGGATCGGCGGACAGGGCACGGGACTTGAAGAGAAAGAGAGTCGTGTGACTGACGGTTTTGACCCGATGATCGGGGCACTCAATACATCTCTGAACCTTCGGCTGGTCAACCAGAACGTGATCAGCTCGAACATCGCGAACGCCGACACGCCCGGCTACAAGGCCAAGGCGCTCGAGTTCGAGACGACACTGCGGGACGCGCTGAACACGGGTGACCGCCTGAAGCCCGAGAAAAACGACTCCCAGCACATCAGTCGTGGCCCGACCGATCCCGTTCATCCGGAGATCTACGAGGATCCGAACGGAGTGGAGTCACTGGACGGAAACACGGTCGATCGAGCCGCGGAGATGGCCAAGCTCGCGGAAAATCAGATCCTCTACGACTCGTCGGTCGAGATGCTCAAACGCAAGCTGGCGATGCTCGAGTACGGAATCACTGAAGGCGGAGGTAACCGCTGATGGATCTCTTCTCGTCCATGCGCGTGAGCGCGACCGGCCTCGATGCCCAGATGAAGCGGATGAACACGGTCTCGAGCAACATCGCCAACGCCGAGACGACCCGGACCGAGGAGGGCGGCCCGTACAGGAGAAAGGACCCGGTCTTCGCCGCTCAGACGGACCGGGAGTCGTTCGGCGAGATTCTGGAGAATGCGCTCGATGAGCAGGTCCAGGGCGTCCAGGTCGAGGAGATCATCCAGGACGAGCGGGCGCCACGGATGGTTTATAACCCCTCCCACGCGGACGCGGACACGAACGGCTATGTCGCCATGCCGAACGTCAACACGGTAGAGGAGATGGCCAACATGATCAGCGCGCAGCGGTCCTACGAGGCGAACGTGACCGCGCTCGGCGCAGCGAAGTCGATGGCCCAGAAGGCGCTAGAGATCGGTCGATGAGCACGCTTGGGATCGAGGGGCTTGCCGGCAACGCGGTGCTCGAGGGCGTCACGGCACGCTCGGCGGAGCTGCGCGGAGCGGCCGTTCCGCCCGGCCCCCAGGCGGCAGAGGGGGTGACCTTCTCGGACATGCTGCGGGGATCGCTTGAGCGGGTCAACGAGCTCCAGCACCAGGCTGACACGGCGATGAAGGAGCTCGTCGCGGGGCGGACGAAGAACATCCACGAGACGATGCTCGCGGTGGAGCGGGCGGACGCGTCTCTCAAGCTGATGATGCAGGTGCGGAACAAGGTGCTGGATGCCTATCGGGAGATCATGAGGATGCAGATCTAGTGGAGCCGTGCCCCATGGGACCTGACGGAAGAATTGAGCCGGGAGGCTCCAGAAGCGTATGAGCGAGTATGTCAAAAAAATAGTGCTGCAGATGGCCGAGTTCATGATGGGGCTGAGCTCCGTCAAGAAGGTCGGCCTGGTGCTCACCGCCATCGCGATCGTCACGGGAATCGGGGGTCTCTTCTTTTGGGCGGGAGACAAGATCTATCAGCCCCTCATGACCAACCTGAACCCTGAGGACTCGTCCGGAATCATCCGGGTTCTCAGGGAGAAGGGCGTACCGTTCAAGGTCGACCCGTTGGGAAAGACGATCTCCGTGCCTCCCGAGAACATGCACCAGCTCCGCCTCGAGATGGCGACCCTCGGGTTGCCCCAGAGCGGCGTCGTGGGCTACGAGATTTTCGACAAGCAGGGGCTTGGGACCACGAGCTTCGTTCAGAAGGTGAACGAGAAGCGGGCCCGCGAGGGCGAGCTCATGCGCACGATCTCGACGATCAAAGGCATACGGCGCACGCGGGTCCACCTGGCGCTTCCCCAGAAGAGCGCGTTCGTCGAGGACCAGAAAAAGCCGTCGGCGTCGGTCGTGCTCGACCTGGAGCCCGGGACGGTCCTGTCGGACAAGCAGATCTATGGCATCGGTAATCTCGTCGCGCGGGCGATCGAGGGGATGGACATCGCCGACGTGGTGGTGGTCGACTCGCAGGGCAAGGTTCTTTCGAAGAACCCGAGCGACCCGATCGCCGCCGCTACCGCCAACCAGCTCGACTTCCGCCACAAGATCGAGGGTGATCTCGAGAGACGCGTCGAGGAGATGCTGGGTCGCGTTGTCGGTGACGGCCGAGTCGTCGCGCGGGTGAGCGCGGACGTTGATTTTTCGCAGGTCCAGGAGACCCAGACGGTCTACGACGCCGACGGCTCCGCCGTCCGCTCCGTGCAGAGGGACGTGAAGTCGATGGAGGGCTCGAGGCCGGGTCCCTATGGCCAGGCCGGGGCGGCTTCGAACCTGCCGGGCCAGCCTCCCGCGGCGAACGCACCCCAGGTGAAGAGCGACTCGAAGACGCAGGCCGAGGTCATGAACTACGAGGTCCCGCAGACCGTACGGCGCACGACCCGGCCGTCGGGGACCGTGCGAAAGCTCTCGGTGGCGGTGCTGGTCGACGGAAAGCCGACGAAGACCACCCTGAAGGACGGCGTGGTTCAGGAGAAAGTCGAGGCCTGGTCCGCCGAGAAGCTCAAGGAGTTCGAGGCGGTGATCTCGAGCGCGGTCGGAATCGACCTCAAGAGGGGGGACGTGCTCGAGGTGCGGAACATGGAGTTCCGCCGAGAGGATTTCGCCGACGCCGAGCGGCTGATCGCGGAAAACGAAAGGCGTACCTACATCCAGAACATGATCCTCTACGCGCTCATCGGCCTCGTCGTCGTGCTCTTCTTCATGCTGGTCGTGCGGCCTTTCGTCAAATGGCTGACCGAGAACACGATCGACAGCGTCGACTCGTTCCTGCCGCAGACGATCGAGGAGCTCGAGAAACTCCAGAAGTCGGCGATGATCCAGAATATCGAGGAGACGATGCCCACGCTCCCCGAGAGAATCGACCCGGAGAAGGTGGAGGGTGAAATGATCAAAGAGAAGATCATTACCCTGGTGGACGCCAACCCTCACAAGGCGGCCCTCATCCTTCGGGACTGGGTCCATGGGGAGCTGGCGGCGGCCAAGAAGAAGGCGGGCGAGGAGAAGGAAGAAAAGGGCGGCGGCGGTGGCAAGAGCAAGACAGCCTGAGCGCCTGAAGGGCGCGGGGGACCCGAGCGATGGCGTACGAGACCTATGAGGAGTTGAGCGGCATCGAGAAATCGGCGCTGCTTCTGAACGTCCTGGGCAACCAGGTCACCGCTCAGGTCTTCAAGAAGATGAAGGACAACGACGTGAAGCGCATGGTCACCGCCATGGGGCTGATCTCGAAAGTCCCGATCCCGGTGGTCAAGCAGGTTCTCGAGGCCTTCTATACGGAGATCGCCGAGGAGGACACGCTCATTTTCGGCCATGCGCAGGGCCGCGACTTCGTTCTCCAGACGCTCGGTGAAGAGCGGGCGAAGACCGTGCTCGGTCAACTCTCGGTCCTCGAGGGCAGCCGTACCCTCGAGGCGCTGGAGCTCGTCGATTCCAGAACCCTGGCCAACTTCCTGGTCAACGAGCACCCGCAGACGATCGCGCTCATCCTGGCCCACCTTGAGCCCGGGAAGAAGTGCGAGGTGCTCAAGCGGCTCCCCGAGGCGATCCAGACGGAGGTCGTCCTCCGGATCGCGAATCTCGACTTCATCTCGCCGAACCTCATCGCGCAGGTCGACGAAGTCCTCAAGCAGGAGCTCGCGACTCTCGGATCGATCGATACGCAGCAGCTCGGAGGCGTGCAGCCGATCGCGGCGATGCTCAACGTCATGGACAAGACGAGCGAGCAGAACATCATGGCGAGGGTCGAGGAGAAGGACCCGCAACTCGCCGAGGAGATCCGCAAGCTCATGTTCGTCTTCGAGGACCTCGTGTTCATCGACGATCGCGGCATGCAGCTGCTGCTCAAGGAGGTGCCGAACGACAAGCTCGTCATCGCGCTCAAGACCGCCGCCGACGACATCAAGGACAAGATCTTCCGGAACATCTCAAAGAGGGCGGCCGAGCTGCTTCGCGAGGACCTCGATGCGATGGGTCCGGTGCGCCTTTCCGACGTCGAAAGCGCCCAGCAGGAGCTCATCAACGTCGCCAAGAGGCTCGAGGCCGAAGGCAAGATCATCATCAGTCGGGGCGGGGAGGCGGACGCCCTGGTTTAGGGGCTGTGTAGACAATGTCAAAATTCAAGCCGAGCGAGTTCAACGTCCAGGGGGAGGTCAAGTCGATCGGCGACATGCGAGTCGTCAAGCTCGAGATGCCGGCATCGACCGGTGTGCGGCCCTTCACGGCCGAGAAGCTGCGGCGTGCAGGACAGTCCGACTACGGAGCGACGAAGGCGCGCTACGGCGCGCTTGCCGCAACGGACTCCGACCGGGCGGCACGCAGCCGCAAGGACTCCCGCTTCAGCATCAATCCGCTCCTGCGCGGTCCACTGGCCGTCGAGGAAGAGGAGCGTCGGGCGATCGAGGAGCGGGTCCGCGAGCGCGTAGCGGCCGTGATCGAGGAGAGACGGGCCCAGGCGGAGCTCGAGGGGCGCGAGGAGGGCCGCAAGCAAGGCCATCGCGAGGCCGTCGCGGAATTCAGGGCGCTGGGTATGTCGGCGCTCTCGCGATTCGAGGCGTTCGTCGCCGAGTGCGAGGCGGCGAAAGACCGGGTGTTCAAGGAGAACGAGCGCTTTCTCGTCGAGCTCGTGTTTCGCATCGCTCGAATGATCCTGCTGCGGGAGCTCACGACCGACCGTGATTACGTCCTCCGGCTCGCGAAGGACCTGATCGAACGGGTCGGGGTGCGTGAAAACATCACGATCCGGGTCAGCCGCGAGGACATGGACACCGCCGGGCGCATCCGGGAGGGACTGGAGAAGGCCCTTGGGGCATTCACGAACCTGAATA
>CAYJTX010000164.1:5010-7402 GCA_964372615.1 uncultured Bacteriovoracaceae bacterium
TTCCGATCTGCTCGCGTCGACGCAGGTCAAGCAGGGTGGCTGCTTCGTCGAGACGGCCTGGAACGCGATCGACGCGAGCATCGAGACTCAGCTCCAGGGAGTTCACGAGGCGCTGGTCGGGGGCACCCAGCGCTCCTGAGCGCGTCGAGTCGGCATGAGCTGGGGCATAGACTCCGAGGGCGTGAACGAGAAGCTGGGACGGGCGCTCCTCTACCACGAGGCAGGCAAGGTCACGAAATCCGTCGGCCTCATCTACGAGGCCCATCTCCCCGGCGCCTCCGTCGGGAGCATCTGCCGAATTCTCGCGACCCCTGATCCCCAATCCACTCTCGGAGTGGACGCGGAGGTGATCGGATTTCGAGACAAGCGCGTGATCCTCATGCCGTTTGAGGATGCGCCTGGGGTCAACAACGACAGCCTGGTCGTGCTGCGCGAGCGGGCTTCGACCGTTTCTGTGGGGGACTGCCTCCTGGGCCGGGTGATCGACGGGCGTGGCGTGCCCATGGACGGGAAAGGCCCGCTGGCTCCCCCCGGCGCAGTCCTGGAGGAGCGGGGCCTCTACCAGAAGCCCTCGCATCCTCTCACGCGAGCTGTGATCCGCGCGCCCATAGACCTGGGCATTCGGGCGCTGAATGGGCTGCTTACTTGCGGAAAGGGGCAGCGGATCGGGATCATGGCGGGCTCCGGAGTGGGAAAGTCCGTACTCCTCGGCATGATGGCCAGGCATACCGCCGCCGACGTCAACGTGATCGCGCTCGTCGGAGAGCGGGGCCGCGAAGTCCGCGAGTTCATGGAGAGGGACCTCGGGTCCGAGGGCCTGAAGAGATCGGTCGTGATCGTGGCGACCTCGGATCGTTCACCCCTGCTCCGCCGGAGGGCGGCGTTCCTGTCGGCGACGATCGCGGAGTACTTCCGGGATCAGGGCAAGGATGTGCTGCTGCTCATGGACTCAGTCACCCGCTTCTGTATGGCGCAGCGGGAGATCGGTCTTTCACTGGGCGAGCCCCCCGCCGCCAAGGGCTACACACCCAGCGTCTTTTCCATGCTGCCCAAGCTGCTGGAGCGGGCCGGCACGAGCGAGACGACCGGAAGCATCACCGGGCTGTTCACGGTGCTCGTCGAAGGCGACGATCTCGATGAGCCAATCTCGGACTCGAGTCGGGCGATCCTCGACGGACATATCGTACTATCGAGGCGGATCGCCCAGCGGAATCATTACCCGGCGGTCGACGTGCTGGCGAGCACGAGCCGGGTCATGCGGGCGGTGACGACCTCGGAGCAGGCACAGTGGGCGGCACAGATCCGGGAGTGGATGGCCGTCTATGCCCAGGCCGAGGACCTGATCAATATCGGGGCCTACGCCAAGGGGACGAACGCGAGGATCGACCAGGCGGTCTCGGTGATCGATCGGATCACGGCGTTCCTGAGACAGGGAATCGACGAGCGGGCGACGTATGCGCAGACCCTCGCACAGATGCAATCGATCGTGCTTGCCGGGAACGCCCTAGCTGGTTCCTGAAATACGGAAGGGCGGCAGTAAATTCCCGGCATTTGGGGGGAGTGATCTCTTCGCAACGCTCCGGGATCACTTGGAGTCGCATTGCGAAGAGATCACTCCCCCCAAATGCCGAGAATTTACTGCCTCGCTCCCCTGTTTCTGGATCCGGCTAGGTCTCCCCGCAAGGCGCGGCAGCGTTTGCCGGCCGCGAGGCACCTTCGGCCTGCCGGAAAATCATTCAGTCTGGTCAACTTCCCCATCCGCGTCGGAAAATGGGAAAGGATGAGGAAGTTCCGTTTTCGGTTCGAAATCGTCGAGACCATCCGCCGATCGCGCGAGGAGGAGGCGCTGCGCGCGCTCGCCGCCGCGCAGAGAGCCCACCGCGCGCAAGTCGTGCGCAAGGAGCGCCTCGTGACGGAGCTCGGCGATTCCCTGGAGAGGCGCGAGGCGCTCGGCCGCGAAGCCGTTCCAGTTTCCGCCTTCGCGACAGAATACGACTTCATCGTGGGAACCAAGGTTCGCATCATCCAGGCGGATCAGGCGATCCGACGAGCCGTGAAGAGCGTCGAGAAGGCCCTGCGCGCGTACCTGGTCGCTAAAAAGCAGACTCGCACAATCGAGGTGCTCAGGGAGAGGGCGTACGGAGACTGGAGGCGCGATTGCCTCAAGCGCGAGAACCGTGAGCTCGACGATCTCTACGTCATGCGTGCGAGATTCGCGAAGGGGTCCGAGGGAAGGCTGGAGCCTGAGACCGCGGAGGAGGCGACGGCGTGAGCACCTTACCCTGGATCATTCTGGTGAGCTCGGCCCTTGCCAGTGCTCCGGAGCCGCTGGTCAGTCCGGTCGCCGCCGGGCCGGTTGCGCCCCAGCACGAGACAACCCCGCCGCGAGCCG
>CAYJTX010000165.1:0-7383 GCA_964372615.1 uncultured Bacteriovoracaceae bacterium
TTCGCGCTGTTCAACCATTCCCCCGAGACTCGCCCGCGTCGGTCGAGTACCACCAGCCAGCGCCGCTTTCCGGGGTGATCGGGTACCCGGCGGACCGTGAACTCAGGGGCATCGGCCAAAATCGTCCCGCTGCCGGTCAGGATCGCGTCCGCGCGCTTTCGCAGCTCGTGAGCTCGGCGCAGGGAGTCGTCGGAGGCAAAGGTCTTCGCGCCCGGCGGGGGGATCATCCCGCCCTCGCGGGTAAGCGCCGACTTTACGGTGATCCAGGGAACCCCCTGCGTTGACCATTTCTGGAAAGCGCGGATCAAATCGGCGCACTCAGGCGCGAGCACGCCCTCGAGGACTTCGATCCCCGCGTCCCGGAGGCGAGCGGCACCTCCGCCAGCGACCGCCGGATTCCGATCGCGGGCCCCAATCACCACGCCCCGAATGCCTGCGCGCCTTCCCTCGGACAGGATCAGCTCCACGCAGGGGGGGGTGCGGCCCGCGTGATTGCACGGCTCCAGCGTGACAACCAGGGTCTCTGGAATACCGGGTGCTCCCCGGGCGCTCCAATCCTGGAAAACTCGCGCCTCGGCGTGCGCGCTGCCCGCCCGCTCGTGCGCGGCCACCGCGAGAAGCCCGCCTGAGGAGTCCATCAGGGCTGCTCCCACGGGAGGATTGGGCGCAGTCGCGCCCGCGAAGCGCCCCCCCGCCTCGAGAGCCGAGCGCATGGCCGCCTCGAGTGCAAGTGAGCCTCGCGGCTCGACTGTATGCGAGCCTCGCGGCTCGACGGCGGAGCTCACCTTCTTCGTTACCAACCCAGGACGTACGCGAAGATCAGGGGCGCCACGATCGTGGCGTCCGATTCGATGATGAACTTCGGTGTGTCGATGCCGAGCTTGCCCCACGTGATCTTCTCGTTAGGGACTGCGCCGGAATAAGATCCGTAACTGGTTGTCGAGTCGCTAATCTGGCAGAAGTAACCCCAGAGGCGGGCCTTCGTTCCCAGGTCCTGGTGAAGCATCGGAACGACGCAGATCGGGAAGTCTCCCGCGATCCCCCCGCCGATCTGGAACATGCCGAGCGCTGATTTCTGGGTCAGGCCCTGGTAAACCTCCGCGAGGCTGATCATGTACTCGATCCCGGAGCGCACCGTGTGCACCTTCTTGATCTCTCCCCGGATGTTCGCCGCCGCGTACATGTTGCCGAGAGTGGAGTCCTCCCAGCCCGGTACGATCATGGGGAGGTTCTTTTCCGCGGCCGCGAGCAGCCAGCTGTGCTTGGGATCGATCTGGTAGGATTTCTTGAATTTTTCGCCGAGCAGCGCGCGATAGAAGAACTCGTGCGGAAAGTGGCGCTCGCCGCGCTTCTCGGCGGCCAGCCACTCGTCGAGCATCACGGACTCGATCCGCCGCATGGCCTCCAGCTCGGGGATGCAGGTATCGGTAACGCGGTTGAGGTGGCGCTCCAGGAGGTTCTGCTCGTCCTTGGGACTGAGCTCGCGGTACTTCGGGACCCGCTCGTAGTGGTCGTGGGCGACCAGGTTGAATACGTCCTCCTCGAGGTTGGCGCCGGTGCAGCTGATGAGGTGCACCTTGTCCTGCCGAATCATCTCGGCGAGGGAGAGTCCCAGCTCCGCGGTGCTCATCGCGCCCGCGAGGGTGATCATCATCTTCCCTCCGCCGCCCAGATGAGTGTTGTAGGCTTCGGCGGCGTCCACCAGTGCGGCCGCGTTGAAATGCCGATACTGGTGCTTGATGAAATTGGAAATCGGACTCTTCTGGTTCATAATCACTCCGTAGCGAAATCGAGGAGATGGGTCAATATGTCTTCCGGCAAAGTACGCGTGAAAGATCCCGCTCTCGCAAAGCTCGCGACGCGACTCGTGATGAGAGGAAAGGAACGGGGCTTCCAAACCGCCTATGGATTTTTCCACCGCCCGGGCGGGCGAAAGCATTGAGGTAGGACTCATCGTGACGAGGGCCTTCCGAACGGTTGACTGCTTGCTGGGTGGGCCCGCGTTCGCCGCGGCCTACGTCGGTGTCGATGGCGAAGAGTGCGTGACGATCGACAACGGGACGGCCCGGTCAGTTCCCCGGATCCTGAGCGCCCTGGCGGAGCACGGGCGAAGGCCCGAAGAGGTCCGCTACGTGATCGTCACCCACGTGCACCTGGATCACGCGGGCGGGACTTCGGCGTTGCTCGCCCACTGTCCCCGGGCCCGAGTCGTGGCCCATCCGCGCGCGGCACGGCATCTCGCCGATCCGTCACGCTTGGAAGCGAGCGCCCGCAAGGTCTACGGCGACGCGGAGTTCGACCGTGTCTACGGCAGTCTTCGAGCCATCTCAGCCGATCGGATCGTCACCGTCGATGATGGGGGCGTGCTGCCGTGGGGAAGGGGAGAGCTTGCCTTCCTTCATACGCGGGGGCACGCCAACCACCATTTCTGCGTCTGGGACTCGTCCACCGGATCGATCTTTACGGGGGACTCGTTCGGGCTCGCTTATCCCGCGCTGCAGACGCGGGGCCTTTTCGTTTACGCGTCGACCACTCCGACGGATTTCGATGCCGACGAGGCGATTCGGAGCGTCGATCGGATCGTGGCGACCGGAGCTTCCACCGCCTATCTGACCCACTTCGGGCCCATCGGACGCATTCTCGAGGCGGCGGATCAGCTGAGAGAGTCGATCCGCGTGCACGCGAAGGTGCTGCGAGATGTCACGGATATCGCGGGTGATCGGGCCACCCTGACCGTGCAGGCACGGCAGCGCCTTGCGAAGAATCTGACGGATCGGCTGACGGCCGGATTCGGGGGTCCGCCTCCGGCCTGGGCGCTCGACTGGATCGTGCCTGATCTCGAGCTCAACGCGGCCGGGCTCGCGCACGTGGCTTTGAAGGCCAGGGAAGCGGTTACTCCCTAGTTCCGTACGGGTCCTCTCCGCTGGGCGGAGACGGAGTCGCCGGCCCGCAGAGATTCTCGTTGCTGTAGGGCTGCGCCGCCGTCCCGTCGAGGTAGTCCAGGCTTCCGCGTGCGTATGGAATGTGGGCGATGAACTCGGTGTTGTCGGCGAAGCCGCCCGGGGTGGTGCGGGCATCCCGGCAGGCGCTCTGAAAGAGCGGATCATGAACGAATCGCCTCGCGCCCTCCGCCGGCGAACGCCCCGCCAGGCGCGCTGCAAGCACGCTGCCCCCGACCATCGCGCCTCGAACGAACATGTCCCGGTCTCTTCGTGTGAGCTCGTCCATGGCGTCCCACTCCGGTCCGGAGCGAAGGGCCGTCCGCGCCGCCAGCTCGAGCGACCAGTAGACGGTCATCGGGTCGCGGTTTCCCGGCAGCCCGGCTTCGCTGATCGCGACCTGCGTCGAAATCAGGAGCAGGTACGCCTCGAGTCTGCGCGGGTCGCAGCGGTCGAGAATGCCGTTCTCGCAGGTATTCTTGATCGCCGTAGCCGCGTCGACGAAGGCGGTCGGGTTGCCCGCCTGGTACTGGCGGGTGACCATCGCCCCAAGCGCCTCCGGCGAGGCGGCGTTTGCGCCGTTCAGGAGGTAGGCGGAGCGCGCGAGCCGGCCGACGTGCTCGGGCCTCATGCCGTCCTCGCGCGAAGTCCCGCAAAGACCGCAGAGGTCGGCCTGCGCGTCATCGGCGCTCGTGTGCCAGACGCGCCTCTGGTCCGGGCGCGGCTGCGCCCCCGGCTGTCGCATGTAGTTGAGCTGGGGCGAGCCCATGCAGCAGGCCTCGCAGCTCGCCGTGATCTCGGGAGGGTCACCATGAGGATAGCCAAGCAGGTGCAGCATCTCGTGGAACGCGGTGCGCTTGAATCCAGCCTCGGACATGTTCTTCGTGTTGAGCATGAGGCCGGGGTAGCGGGGAACCGTTCCCCCGAGGGCGGCCGCAGCCCGGCCCACGGAACGGGATCCGGAGTGATCCGATTCCGGGCACGTGACGGCCAGGCCCAGGAAGGAATCGTTGATTCCAAGCACGGACTGGGCGCGGGCCGGGAACCCGTTCGGATAGCAGGCGATCTGGATCGGCCGTGTCCTGTCGGAGAGGAGGGCGAAAAGGAGCTGGGCATTGCGCTGGCCCTCCGGCCCCGTGCGCTCGTTGAGGCAGCGGAGCCCCTCGGTCAGGGACTCCTTGAGCCACCGTTCTGAATCGCTCCCGCAGCCGGTCCCCACCTGCTGAATTCGAACGCGGTCGTCCGTGGCCGCGCCGGGCTGGAGGACTTCCGAGAGCACGTCCTCGAGATCGCTCCGCACCGCGATCGGAGTCAGCCCCGAGAGGCAGGCCTCCACTCCGTTGCGCGGGCCGAATGCGGGCACGGCGACGGTCTTGTGGTAGAGCGAGCGGCCATATCTAAGGTGCTCCCTCTCCTCGAGATGGAGGCGGTCGTCGGCTGGTTCCTGGCGAAGCACGACGCGCTGAACGAGCTTTCCGGCATCATCGAAGTCCTCTCGAGTTCTCTCCCCATCGATCAGAATATCTCGGCTCGCGAGCAGCCGCTTCGGGAGGCGGTAGGAGCGGATCTCCAGTACGGCGCCGCCGGGCCCGGAGATGACCTCCGTATCGAAGTGGGTTCCTCGCAGGAGGACGATCGTCAGGCCGAGGGAGTCCGGCCGGCGCTGCGGGTGCAGACCGCCGTAGAGCCCGATACAGGCCCACGTCAGGCAGTCCACCCGCGCGGCGGGCGCGGTATGCGAAAGGGCGGCGGCTAATAGAATCGCAAGCACCCCAAGTCCCCCCGGAGACTTCAGTTTGAAGGTTTCGGAACGCGGGGTCAAACCGAGCCTAAGCGCCTCAGCTGACTGAGTTTTACAAACGCGGTGGGCCACGTTAGGCTGACGCTCACATGCATTCCAAGGATCCCAAGGCCGAGCCCCCGACCGACGGCATTGCCACCCGCCGGAATTTTGCCCGTGTCAGGCTCCTGCGGGGAGTATCGGTCGAGGTGAAGAGCGGGCCCATGCAGGGTGCATTCTCGGCGGTGGATGTGAGCGTCTACGGCCTTTCATTTCTTGCGCCCGATACGGTGGCGGGCGCGCTCGGCGCGGGTGAGGTTCTTCGCCCACTGTCCTTCCAGCTGAATGGACGACGCATCCAGGTCGGCACGGTTGTCAGGCATGTTTCCCGGGTGCGTGGCCCCGGCGGGAAGCTGCAGGCATTCGTGGGAGTGGAGTTCACCGAGATCTCGCCCGAGGACGTCTGGTTCCTGTCGGATTTCGTGGTGAGCAAGGGCGCTGGCAATCCGATTTACCTTCCGGCTTACACGCTGAAATCGGCTATCCGGAAGCGGACCGCGAAGAAGCGAAAGCCGAAGCCGACCGCGAGTAAGCGCAAGCCCAAGCGGGCTGCCAAGGCTGTTGTAAGGAAGCCGAAAGGCGCGCGAGCAAGAGTCCGCAAGACTCGCAGGAAATCGAAAAAGAAGAGGTAGCTTGGAAGTGGGAGGGCAGAATCCATACATCGCCCCCTCGCAGGGGCGGGCCGCGGAGCGCCCTTACCGGATTACGTTCGTTCCTGGGGGATCGACGCACTCGATTCTGCCTGGCGAGGTCGAGTTCGGCGGAACGGGCCTGCCCGGCAGCGTGCTCGACATCGCGCTCGGGCTCGGGATTGAGATCGATCATGCGTGCGGCGGAGTCTGCGCGTGCTCGACCTGTCACGTGATCGTTCGAAAGGGGGGCGCTTCCTGCGGTCCCGCCAGCGAGGATGAGGATGACGAGCTCGAGAAGGCTCCGGGACTGACTCCGCAGTCGCGCCTGGCCTGTCAGTGCGTTCCTTCCGGAGAAGAGGATCTGGTTGTGGAGATCCCGGCCTGGAACCGGAACCTCGTTCGGGAGGGTGCATGAAGTCATTCGCTTGGGTCGCGCTTCTCTTGCCATGGGCTTCAGAAGCGGCCGAGGCCGAATTCCTTCGCTTTCCGGTGGGATTTCGATGGTGCGTCGCGACCGCGGCACATCAGATCGAGGGCGCCAACACGCTGAGCGACTGGTGGGCCTGGGAGCACCTCCCTCCCGTCTGCGACTCTTCGGGAAGCTGCAAGTGCAAGGTGGCTCGTTGCGAAACGAGCGGTGCGGCGACTGATCACTGGAACCGCGTCTCCGAAGACATCGAGCTGATGAAGGGGCTTGGAGTCGGCGCCTACCGGTTCAGTCTGGAGTGGGCGAAGCTCGAGCCGAGACGGGGCGAGATTGACGAGGCGGTCGTTGAACATTACCGGCTCGAGGTCGAGGCTCTGCGCAGGGCGGGAATCGAACCCTTCATCACGCTTCAGCACTTCACGATGCCGAACTGGCTGCGGGAGCTGGGCGGCTGGGAATGGTCAGGCGCGCCGG
The DNA here is from genome assembly GCA_964372615.1 of uncultured Bacteriovoracaceae bacterium. Taxonomy (GTDB): domain Bacteria; phylum Bdellovibrionota; class UBA1018; order UBA1018; family UBA1018; genus CAYJTX01. The sequence continues at coordinate 6,313 of CAYJTX010000165.1, forward strand.
AGGCCTTCGGGCGCTTCGCCGAGCTCTCCTACCGGCGAATTGCTCCAGGGGTGCGGGACTGGGTTACGATCAACGAGCCTCTCGTGCATCTCGGTGGAGGCTACGTACTCGGGTGGACCCCCCCGGGCTTGGGTGGCGGAGGACCGGAAATCAGGGCGGACCAGATGGGTGGGCAGTCGAGCCGGAAGGCTCGCGTGCAGACGTGCGGCGACCTCGGGCATGGCTACATCGGCGCGCGCGCACCCACGGCCGACGACCTCCGCCGTGTCATCGCGCCCGCGCGCGGGATGCTTCTGGCCCACGCGGCCGCCTATCGGGCCCTGCATCGAGAGGCTGAGCGGCGCGCGCTGCTTGTGCGGGTCGGAATGGCCCATCATCTGCGCGTTTTCGATCCTCGCTCGGCGTGGAATCCCCTGGATCGGTGGATGGCGGGTCTGCTCGACCGCCTTTGGAACTGGACCGTGATCGACGCGCTTCGAACGGGGGAGCTTCGGGTCTCCATTCCGACGTTGATCCGCCATCGGGAAGAAATTCCGGGGCTCGCGGGGACCCAGGATTTTCTGGGGATCAACTACTACACGCGCGATCGAGTCTGGTTCAAGTGGGACCGAGGACCGTCCGTGGGAATCGGACTGACTGAGGGAGCGCCGACGAACGACCTCGCCTGGGAGATCTATCCGCGCGGGCTTTACCGCGTGATCCGCGAGGCTGCTCGCCGCGGTCCAGGCCTGCCCGTCCTGATCACCGAAAACGGGGTCGCGGATTGCGACGATTCCCGGCGCGCGGACTTTCTGCGCGAACATCTTCGGTGGCTGCACCGGGCGATCGGCGACGGCATCGAGATCGAGAGCTACTGCCACTGGTCCCTGCTCGACAACTTCGAGTGGATCGAGGGTTTCGCTCCTCGCTTCGGCCTCTTTGAGGTCGACTACTGGACCCAGAAGCGCACCCCGCGCCCGAGCGCGGAGCTGTTTTCACGAATCGCGCGCGAGAACGGCCTGCGCTAGCGCAGACCGGGCTCGGGGCTCGGGTCAGTGACCCAGAAGCCGACCGTGGGGCCGACCGAGAGCG
>CAYJTX010000166.1:0-1782 GCA_964372615.1 uncultured Bacteriovoracaceae bacterium
GGGGATACTCCCACGCGACGTCGTACCCCTGGTATTGCAGGGCATCGGCAATGCCGACCCCCCAGGTCCCGACCGCGGTATCGACGGGGTCAGTCAAGACGAACGCCACGTTAGAATGAGCTGGGTGAGCCGCCTGTCCCTCATGGGGACAAAAAGGCGGTTCTGGATGTCCAGAAAGCCGTTTCCGTCCCTCATAGGGACAGGGGTCTCGGTCTCGCAGTGCGCCGGGACTAACGATTCGGATGATGATGGAAGTGCAGCTCGCGGTCGCAGACCGTCGAGAGCACGGGCTTGCCGACGATCAGGGTGCCGATCTCCTGTCGGGTGCCGAAGGGGGCTTCCTGCGCGGGAAGCACGATCGCGAACTGGATCTCGCCGGCCTTGTACATACGGATCTCGTCGCGGAAGTCCTTGGCGCTGTACTTGCGGCCCTCGATCCGGGGCACGAGGCGGAGCGTGCTCGGGGTGACGTCGAAAGTGACTGCTCTGCCGTCGGCCCGGACTTCCGTCAGGGGATACAGCGGGCGCCACGAGGGATAGGAATCGAAGAGCGCGAACATCCCGTTCAGAAGTTCAGCGGCCTTTCCGCCGCCGAGCGCCTTGTTCTCGAAGTAGGTGCGCTGACTGGGGCCATCCGTCAGGTAGTTCTCGCGAACGTTTCCGTCGAGGCCGCTCTGGTCCAGCGTGAAAAGGTTTCGGGTGGCAACGCTCTCGGAGTCCGATTGCGTCGGGAAGAGCTTTACCGCGAGCCCGAAGATGCGCTTCTTCGTGGGCGAAAAGGTCGTCTGCTCGTCGCCGGTCGAGAAGCGGACAATCGCGCGCACGTCCGTGCCGTCTGAAAGAAGGCCCGTCGCGTGACTCGAGCCACGGATTTTCCAGCGCGCTTCGGCGCAGACGCCCATGGGGTGGAGGAGCTTCGGTTTCGCTTCCTTGAAGTCGGCGCCGTCCGTAAGCGTAGCCTTTACGCGGTCGACCAGGACGCCTGACGTCACGGTGATCGCGCGGAGAAAGCTGAGAGGGGTGAGCCCCTCTTCCTGAGGAAGAGTCGAAAGAGGCGCGGCGTAAATCCGGTCGCGCACTTCCTGGAATGAAGCGGCCTGAGCAAGGGTGGGCAGGCCTGCGGCCAGGAGCGCGAAAAAGACTGGTCGAACCGAAAGGTTCGCATTACGTCGAACCGAACGGTTCGCAATATGAAGAGGGTGGGACATGGGGACCTCTCTCTAATAGTTTGAAAACCCGAGGAAGTCAGTCAATTACACGATGCGATGCGTTAAGCAAGGGACAAATGGGGGAGATCAGGTCAGCCGGACGTCGGGGAGCCCGAGGCAAAACTCGATTCCGAACGCCAGGGTGGGAGTCAGGGCCCCGGGGCCTGGGGCCTTCGCGAGGACCTTCTCCATCGCCGCGATCGCAGAAACCGCAGTGAAGCCATAGCCTTCCGGAAGACGCATGCGGAGGGTTTCGGCCTTTCCGGAGTCGTCCCGCACCTCGCCCCAGACGAGGCACTGCCCCTGGGCGCGTTCTTCGGCTGAGGATCCGCGGACGAACCGGCCCGCGAGGCCCTGAAGGAGCGAGGCCACGGGCCGTACCCTCGCCAGCCGGGCAAGCACGCGTATCCCGCGGATGGTCGCGAGCGGCATCGCAGAGAACACCTCGATGTCGGGAATGCCGGTCGAGCGGTAGGCCGTCGAGACGTCGCCCCAGGGGATCTGCACGGTCCACCTCGGCCGCCCGGGTTCGAACTCGATCTTTCGAGTCGCGCCCGCGATGGGCACGGTGACG
>CAYJTX010000166.1:1792-2705 GCA_964372615.1 uncultured Bacteriovoracaceae bacterium
GATTCCGAGAGTAAGAGTGCGCGCGGTGGGCAAGCGGCGCTTGAGCTCCGCCGCGATCGTATCGGTCGGGACGACGTCGAAGCCCACGCCCGGGATCGCGGCTATGCCCGCCGCCTTGAGCTCGCCGTTACGGGCGAAGACGGATTCGAAGACGTCTATTTCACCTGTGATGTCGAGGTAGTGGGCGTGGTTTCGAATGCAGGCGTCGAGCATGGGCCGCGCGGTTCGGGAGAACGGGCCCGCGCAGTGGAGCACGGCCCTCATTCCGCCGAGCCCGGCGTCGATCGACGAGGGGGAGTCCAGCGCGAAGACGCGGCTCGGGAGGCCGAGGGCCTCGGCGATGGCTCGCACGGCCGCACCGTCGCGGCCGGCGAGCGTGGGCCTGAGGCCGCGGCGAACGGCCTCCTCCGCGATGAGCCTGCCTGAGTAGCCGTAAGCGCCGTAGATGAGCCAGTCGGACATGCGACAGGTCTAGCAGATTCTTGAAAACGAAGCTGAGAGAGTGCCTTTACTGGGCCGGAAGGATCCTCGCGACGAACGGCCTGCTGACCTCCGGCCTTCGGAGGGTGAGGTCCCAGGCATCGAAGAGACCGTCCCAGAGCATGCGTGCCTGGTCGCTTCCTTTGGAACCGTTCTCGCCGATCCACTGGACGAGCTTCTTGCCCTCGCCCGATCCGAGTTTTCTACCCACGTAGAGGAGCTGCAGGACGTGGGCATCCCGGCCGTGCGGGTTGCGCTCCCAAGCCTTGATCGGCAGGTCAATGTCCCGCATGCCCATGTCCCAGGTCAGGTCGCCCTCGGCCATCTTCTTGAAGAACGGCTTCGGCTCGTAGAAAGAGGAGCCCGTCTTCAGGGTGAGATTGGGGATGTTCCTGGGCGCTCTCCAGCCCAAGTCCTGAGCCTCCTCGAGGAG
>CAYJTX010000166.1:2715-7341 GCA_964372615.1 uncultured Bacteriovoracaceae bacterium
TTCAGGTCGATCAGCCAGGCGACGAATGCGTCCGGTCGCCGCAACCATTCATCCGAGGACTTAGCCAGCCGCTCGATGTCCGCCGGAAGCCCCTTCGGAAGCTGGACGGGTGAAGGATTCTTGGCGAAGTACTCCATGACATGCGCCCGAAGCATCTCCTCTTCGGACTTGAGCACCTGGCTGAATTCAGCGGACGGATCGAAGGCGCTTCGCGCTCCAACGGCCGGCCTGTAGCGGCCATGGCCACGCACCCAGGCGTCCGCCAGCTCCTCGTTCCCGAGCACGCGCGCCGACTTGCCGTAGGCCTTAGAGACGGGATCGTACTCGAGCACGCTCACGGTGCGGTTCCCTCCCTGGGTTCCGACCGAGGTGACCTCGAGCTGAACAAAGCTGCCGTCCCGCGCCCGGGTGAGAACCACCGCGCCCGCCTCGAGCGCGTCTTTCGAGCCCGTGGCCGCCTTCGAAGCGCCTCCCGCGAGCGTTTCCTCGGCGGCGAGCAGCTTCGCGATCGCGGCGCCTCGATCCGCGCTCGCCGGAAGGCCCATGGCCTGCGTCAGCTCCCGGGCCTGCAGTCTCAGCTGGTCCGCGGTCAGCTCGGCCGCTGCTTTCCTCATCTTGGCTACTCGCTGGGCTGCCTGGGCCTGGAACATCTTTACTGTGGCCGGCCCGCCGATCGCCTCGCTGATGAGCGTGAGGTGCAGGCCGTCCAAGGCGCTCTCGTACTCGGCCCGGGCGTCCGTCCACTCCTTGGACGAGCAGACCGACGAGGTGAAGGCGCAGCGGTGCTTCTCGATCGTGGTCGCCTGCGCGGCCTGGACCTCGTAGATCGCGCTTCCCAGGAAAGCCGCGGAGCAGGCCGGGATCGCGACCGCGTTGAGACCGGGGATGAAGGCTCCGAGAACGCAGCTGGCGATCGCGAAGCCGCGGGGCGCGCTCCCGTCGTCGAGCTTGCCCAGCATGCAGGAGTGCATCTTCACGATCCGGTCGCGGCCCGCCTGGTTGATCGGGAGGTCGTCGAGCAGGCTGTTCTTGAGAAGCTGGGAGCTGAGGAGGCTTCTCCAGCGGCGCTGTCCCCAGCCCGAACCGGTTTCGCAGTAGTGGGCGAGCTCGTCCTCGAGGTCCTTGGCGATCCGCTGGGTCGCGTCCTTGACGATCACGTCGAAGACCGCCGGATTCGACCGGACGTGATCGGGCGAAGTGGCCGCGGACGCGAGGCCGCGGGCCGTGTTCTGATTCCTGTGCAGCGGCTCGGTCGGCGAATGCGAGGCCGCGAGGTAGGGAAAGGCCCGCAGGGCTTCCGCGATTCGCGACTCCGCGAGCTGGATGGCGCGCTCCATCGCCTCCTCCGTCGTGCAGACCGAAAACGAGCTTCCGGAGGGCTGCTGCCTGAGGATCTCCTCCGGGTCCGTCGTGATGAGCCCGAACCGGCTCGTGAGCTGGGTGCGCCTGCCGAAGCTGCGGCAGGCGGAGTGATCGGGCTGGCGCGTGCAGAGGTCCGCGTCGCCGACGAACGGGCAGTCCGCCACGCTCGTCTGGCCGCCGTCCTGACTGTAGCCCCGTTCCTTGAGCTGACTCAGGCTCAGAGCGAGCGAGGCTGAGCGGGTCACCGTCCGAGCCGCTTCCCAGAGGCGGACCCGGTACTCCGGATCGGTCTGGACTCGCGGGGCGACGGGGTTCGGGAGCTCGAGCTCGTTGGCGATTCCGCTCGCGAGCCCGCCGCAGCCCTTCGCCCGCATGAGAGCGGCGGCCTCGTCGCGCGCGGCTCCGCCCGAGATCCGCTTCCCGACCAGTACGTGGTGCGCCGAGACGATCCGCTCGATCGCCTTCATCCGGAGCATCTCGAGGTAGTTGTACGCATTGAAGTGCTGCATCGACTTCAGCATCGGGTCTTCGAAAAGCTCGTTGAGCTTCGATCCGGGGCAGGAGGAGCGGGCCTGTGTGATTTCCTGCCGGTCCCAGTGGCAGGCGGTGAAGGGATCCGAGCTCGATCCCTCGTCGCGATGCGAGGAGCCCGCGCTTGCGTCGCTCGTGGTCGAGATTCCGTGCCCGCCCTTGCGTCCTTCCGGCGCTGGCGCCGGCGCTGATGCCGGTGCGGTCGTATCCGACGCCGAGCCCGTGCCACTCGCCTGTACACCGGGATCGAAACGCAGGTAGGCGATGCTCTCGATGTCGGCCGCGAGCTTGCCGTAGTCCGGGCCGAACTGCATCGCGTACACGCCGCTGCTCGCCGGGTCCGGCAGGCCGAACTGCCGGCTGCAGAGCTCGTCGGATGGCAGTTCCATGGCCTCGTGGCACTCGGCCTCGACGATCCCGAAGCGCACGGAGTAGGCATGGGTGTTGCCGAGGGCCTCGGCGCCGCGGCGCAGGTTGATCTCGAAGTCTCGAAGGGTCAGCACGTGACAGCGGTACTCATCGGAGTTGCCGTCGCAGGCTTCGGACAGGAGCTTGTAGAGCAGGCGATGGGACGCGACCGACGAGCCGCGCAGGGCCGCGAAGTACCGGCTCGCGCCCTGGGCGTCGTCGTTCTGCCTGAAGCCGAAGAGGATCGGGCCGACATCCTGGATCTTTCGCTGGAGCTCGGCAGCGCGTTCCGTCCAGCAGGTGGCGACCAGGGCCGGATGGTCGAGCTTGCGGCCCTTGAGCGCGCGGTAGCCCTCTTCCCGGGCGTCGTAGGCCGTGCCGATCTTGCAGGAGCCGAAGACGTAGCGGCGGATTTCGGGATGCAGGCTCCTGGCGGCGCGCGCGAAGGCGGGCTGGCTTCCTTCCCAGGCGGCCTCCCCTCCGACGGCGGCCCTTCCGGTGAGGAGGCCGTCGTAGAGCGAGCGAAAGCAGGCCTTCTTCTTGACCTGGTTCTGAACGGCCCCGCAGGCCTGGGCCTCCGCATGCACGCGGTTCGCGCGTTCGGACCACGCTACGCTGGAGGCGTGGACGCCTCCGTCCGCGCGCGCGGATCCGATCCATCCCATTGCAATGACCCAACTCGCCGCCCATGAAGTCCAGCGCCCGGGGGCTCCCCGAAAATGACCCATTTGCCTATACCTCGTGCTCTGAGCGTAAAGTAGATTAATACAGTCAGGTATTAGTATTTTTTATAATTTGAGACGTTATTTTTTCATTTTTTAAAAATATAATGAGCCAGTGAGTTCATCTATTTTCAAGCACTTAGACTACAAAGTGTACCTCTGGTCGAAGATCCGAGAAAACAAGACGGCACACGGTTACAAGACCCAGCTCGCCCGGGCCGCCGGGTGCCGGAACTCGCATCTCTCCCAGGTCTTAAACGGCGACTTCCACCTCAATCCAGAGCACGTGCTCGGGCTCGCGAATCACTGGCAGCTCGATCCGGCGGAGAAGGACTACTTCGTCCAGCTCGTCAACTACGCGCGCGCGGGAACCCCCGAGGTGCGGAAATACTACGAGGCCCTGCTTCGAAAGCTCTCAGCCGAGCACGACCGGAACAAGTGGCGCGGGACCGCACAGGAAATTGCCGATGATTGGAAGCCGGTCTTCTACTCGTCCTGGCATTACACCGCGATCCACGAGCTCACGACGTTTCCGAGCGGCCAGACCGCCGAAGCGATCGCCCGAAGATTGGATATCCCCGAGGACCTCGTGGACGAGTCGCTTCGAGCGCTGGAAGCCATGGGGCTGGTGGAGAGCCGGGAAGACCGATGGCACGCCCGGATCACGGAGGTGATCGTGCCGGTAGGGACCCAGTACTCGGCGCTCCACGTCAGCCACTGGAGCCATCGCGCCGCCCTGGACGTCATGAGGAGCCGGAAGACCTGGGAGTCCCTTCATAAGTGCTGGATCTTCGGCATCCACAAGTCGGACTTCGAAAAGCTGAAGGAGTTCCTGGCGGAGCACTTCCGGAAGTCCCAGAAGGTCATCGCCGGCAGCGCCCGGGAGGAGCTCGTCTGCATGAACGTGCAGCTCTTTGTCGTCTGACTCCGGCGTGCGACGGGAAGGCGGCTATTCCCGCCGAGGCGGCACGTATTCCTTCAGCACGTCGATCCTGGCGGCGTAGGCGCTCGTCCAGAGCTTCGCGAAGATCCGCGCGCCCGTCGCCGCGAGGTCGGCGCGCCGGAAGACGGCCTCCACGCCCCGCGTGGCCAGGAAGTAGCCCGAGCTCCAGTTGCTCGTGCCGAGCCAGTAGATCTCGTCGTCGACGATCATCTGCTTGGTGTGGATCACGCGCGCGTAGGAGATGAAGCCCGAGCTGTGCTCCGGGATCGTCGCGATCCGCACCTCGGCGTTCGGGATCAGGCTGAGGGATTTGAGATGGTCGATGCCCGGCTTCGCCGTGTTCCAGTCCGAGACCAGGAGCTCGACCTTCACGCCGCGTACGGCCGCCGCCCGGAGCGCGTTGTCGAGGTCGGGCCAGAACTTCGCGCCTCCCGAGACGGGCGAGTAGTTCAGGAGCTGAACCCGCACGGATTTTTTCGCGCCGTGGATGAGGTCCACGAGAACGGGCAGCGAATGGCGCACGCCTTCGGGAAGGTACTGCGCGGGGCTCGCGACGAGCTCCAGCTCGAGCGGTTTCTCGGGCGGCGTGACGGGCGCCGGCGGCGCCGGGGGCTGCCCGCCGCCCGCGATCACCCAGTCGATCTCGAAGATCCGCGTGAG
>CAYJTX010000167.1:0-676 GCA_964372615.1 uncultured Bacteriovoracaceae bacterium
TGTCGACACGCGGAATGGCCCAAGCTAGACTGACCAATGACGCGTATGCGAAGAGCGATTTCATCGCCCTGCAGTAGAGCCAAGCTGGCGCCAAAAGTCAAAGTGCGGCTCGCGATCCTGACGCTTCTCGCCGCACAGCTGGTCTTCGCGATTCCCCGGTCCTCGCGCGCCGCCGAGCCTGAGTCCGATGCCGTGGATCAGCCGTCCGTTCAGATCGATCCATCTGAGCTTCCGGACATTCAAGCCCGCTCTTTTGGAGTCAAAGTCTTCAAGCGAAGCACCTCCAAAAAGACCTACGTCTTCGACGACATCACCCTTTCGATACCCGAGGTCGGCCGAATTCTGCTCCTGAAGAGAGAGTCCGAAAATATCATGGCGTTCCGCGTATTGAAAAACTATCCCGACAAATGGCAGTTCGCCGCGCGGCGCGTCCGCCGCTACGGAAACCACAAGAATCTCATTCGCGACGAGAGTTTTCTGGCTGTCGAAAAGATCTCCGATGTGGCCGTCGGACCCCTTTCAAGCGAGGAACAGGCAGATCTGAAGGAGCTTGAGGGCAAATCGTCGGGTGGAAACCTTCCCGATACACAGGGTTACGATCCGGAGAGATCGGAAGAGGGTGGTGTAGGGAAAGAGTGTGTTATATGTCGTGTATATCTCGGTGGTGGGCGTATCT
>CAYJTX010000167.1:686-7322 GCA_964372615.1 uncultured Bacteriovoracaceae bacterium
ACTCGGATGAAAATCCGGCGGACGACTCGGATTCGAGCGACTCGATCACGGTCGATGAGGTCTTTCCCCTGGACGCCAACAACCATTGGCTCACTGCAGGCTTCGGATTCATCAGAAACAACAACGTGGGGGGAGGCTCAGCTTACTTTGCAGGAGGAGGGCTCCGCTACGGCCTCACGATTGGAAAATTGATCTTTCTCTCGAAGCCCAAGGCCCAGGATTCCATCACGCTGGAGGGGGGATTCTACTTCTACAAGGTCCTCAATTTCGTATCCAATAACGACGCCTACTCCGTCCTCCCGTTGATCGGCACCATTCGTTACAACGTATTCATCAACGAGGGTTTTGGGCTCTTCGTCTACGCCGGCTTCGTCCAGAATCGAGTGGTGAGCGCGTCGCAAGCTGACGACGAAACCGTCGCGCTCCTGTCCGCGAACCTGCCTGCCGGAGGTGGCGGTATCATCTTCCGGGTCGGACCCAACTGGGACGCCCGCGTCGATCTAGGCATCGATGTGATCGGCGCAGGCCTCATGCTAAGGTTCTGAACATGCTGAAGGGGAAACTCGCGGTACTTTTGCTCCTCTGCGCGTCTCAGCCAGTCTCCGGCTGCGGAGTGAAAGGACCGCCATTACCTCCCGTACCCGACACCCCACAGGCGTCTGAGGCGCCCTCTCCCGTGCCGCCTCAAGGTCGATAGGAAGTTCAGTTGTCGACTCCCCTCAAGTGGTTTCAGTATCGCAACGACATTCTCTCCGCGGACTCCGTCCATCTCGACCGGGTCGCGACACGCCATGGAACTCCACTCTATGTCTACTCCGCGAAAGGGTTCCTGGATCCCTTTCGTGAATTGAAGCGACGCCTGGCACCCTTGGACCCGCTCATCTGCTTCGCGGTAAAGGCAAACTCGAACCTCGCGGTTCTTTCGCTCCTGGCGCGAGAAGGAGCGGGAATGGATCTGGTCTCGGGCGGCGAGCTTCGAAGAGCCATTGAGGCTGGAGTGCCCGCAGCACGGATCGTCTTTTCCGGCGTCGGCAAGACAGAGGAAGAAATCTCAGCAGCCCTGAAAAAAGGGATCTTCTCTTTTCACGTGGAATCGTCCGCAGAGATGGCCGCTATCAACAGCGTCGCCTCCCGGCTCGGCGCTCAGGCAACGGTGGCGCTTCGTTTCAACCCGGATGTCGACGCGAAAACACATCCCTACATCTCCACGGGTCTTAGACGGAACAAGTTCGGCCTCAATCGGCCGGAAGTCCTGGAGCTTTGCCGCCGCAATCGGGACTTTCCCCATCTCCGGATTCACGGCCTCAGTATCCATATTGGTAGCCAGCTGATCAGCCTCGCGCCTCTGCGGGACTCCTTCGCCTGGCTCCGCGCGCTGATTCCCATAGTCGACCAGCTGCTCCCGAGGCCGCTCACCTACGTCGACCTGGGAGGCGGCGTGGGCGTGCGTTACAAACGAGAGCGACCGCCGGATATCAGGTCCTACTGCCGACTGATCATCGACCATTTCGGCCCCAGGTCAGGCCTGGGAAGACCCATCCGTGTGCTGCTCGAACCAGGGCGCGCCATTGCTGGAAACGCGGGTGTCCTTCTCACGCGGGTCCTCTACCGAAAGCGCCGTTCGACAAAGGACTTTCTGGTGGTCGATGCAGCGATGAACGATCTCCTGAGACCAGCCCTCTACGGGAGCTACCACGAGATCGTTCCAGTGGTTCGCGGACCGCGTTCCAGCCCGTCGCGACGAACGGATCTCGTCGGTCCAATCTGCGAGAGCTCCGACTGCTTTGCGAACGATCGCCAGCTTCCCGCAAATCTCAAGGAGGGAGACCTGCTCGCCATACTTTCCGCGGGAGCCTACGGATTCTCCATGTCGAGCACCTACAACAGCAGGCCCAGGCCTCCCGAAATCCTGATCGGAGGAGGGCGTGCGCGCCTCGTTCGACGAAGAGAGACCTACGATGACCTCGTCCGTGCCGAGAGACTGTGATGTCGCCGTGGTCGGCGCCGGTCCCGGTGGGCTGGCCTCGGCCGTCGTCCTGAGGCGGCAGGGCCTGAACGTGGTCGTGCTGGAAAGGAACTCGCGGCTTGGCGGAACCTATGCGATCACGCCGCCGTTTCTTCGAATGCTGTCGCCGAACCGCTATAACCGACTCCCGATCGATGAACCTAGGTGGATCTCCGACCCCCCTACCTGTGGCGAGTATCTCGCGTTCCTCGAGGCGTACGCTCGAGAGCATGAAATTCCCGTTCACCTGGGTTGCGAAGTAACGGCCATCCGGCTGCCCGAGGGGGGCGTCACCCTGGATTACCGGGGTGGAGGGGAGCTCCGAGCAGGCTCCCTGGTTTACGCTTGTGGTATGAGCTCCTTCCCCAAGGGACTCCCCCCTGACATCACCCCTCCCGGTGAAGTGCAGGTCGAGCTGGCGCTCTCGCTCAGGGAACCACGAAAGTACGAGGGCCGCTCCGTACTCGTACTTGGATCGGGTACGACCGCCGCGGAAGTCGCGACCTTGCTCGCCAACCACGCGTCCGTGACCCTCTCGGTCAGGGATGGGCACCTCAGGACATTTCCGCTCCACTTTCTGGGTGTGAATACACACCATTTCTTCGGCTGGGCAGAGGCACTTCCGCCCTGGACCGGCCCTCGGTACTGCGACGGAAGCTGGAAGGAACCTGCGCTCGACTTCGGTATACGCAGGGCGATTCGCCAGAAGAGAGTCAGGGTGGCCTCTCGGCTCTTGCGATTTGCGGGCTCAGAGGCCGTTTTCGCGGACGGGGACCGGATTCGTGTGGATACCTTGATTGTCGCCACCGGCTATCGCTTCGATACGGCAATTCTTCCCCCCGAAGTGGCCCGACGGCCGAACGGAGCGGTCTTGACGCATCAGAACCGAAGCATCTCCCATCCTCGCCTATTCGTTATTGGCCACCCCTGTAGCGGCGGTTTCAATTCGAAGTTCCTTCGGGGAATCGGCAAAGACGCCTGGCGAATCAGCGGTGCCTTTCTTAAGGCCTTTTTTCCTTTCACCGCCGCTTCAGGCGCATGATAGGTTCGCGACGAGGGTTTTTCTAATGCGCGGCGTCTGGACCGCCCTTGTTTCCCCCTTCGATTCTGCCAGTCAGCTCGATCTGAAAGCCTTTCGGCGCCTGGTGCGCGAGCAGAAAGCGGCGGGCGTAAACGGCGTCATCCCCTGTGGAACGACGGGCGAAAGCCCCACGTTATCGGTTGCTGAAAGGAAGTCCCTGATACTGGCTGCAGTAGAGGAGCTGCGCGACAGCCCCGTGCGTGTCTTGGCTGGAACGGGAACAAACAATACCGCCGAGACGATTGAGCTTTCGAAATGGGCAGCAGATCAAGGGGTGGTGGGCGTCCTTTTGGTCACCCCGTACTACAATCGACCCAGCCAAGCGGGGCTTGAGGACCATTTCCTCTCAGTGGCCGCCGCGATCTCGGTCGAGGTCATGCTCTACAATGTTCCTGGCCGGACCGGCGTGCACCTTCTTCCCGAGACTGTCGCGCGCCTCGGCGCGCATCCGAAAATTCGCGCGATCAAAGAGGCGAGTGGAAGCGTGACGAACACGAGCGAGATTCTAGATCTCGTTTCGGATGCCAAGCGCCCGATCGCAGTCCTGTGCGGTGACGATGCGCTCTTTTTGCCCAGCCTATCGGTGGGCGCGCGTGGAATCGTATCCGTAGCCAGCAACGTCGTTCCGAGACGAATGGTCGCCTTGCAGAAGGCGTTCGATGGGGGTGACTGGGTCTCGGCTGGAAGAATTCACCGAGAGCTCTACCCTGTCTTCAGAGACCTCTTCGTCGAATCCAATCCCGGCCCTGTGAAGGCAGCTCTCGCGCACCTCGGCCTTTGCGACGCGCGAATGAGGCCGCCCATGGCGCCACTTGGAGCGACCAGCCTCCGGAAGCTGATGGAGACACTGGAGAAATGCGGGATTCGGAAGGGGGCGGAGCTTTGATTCGTCTCGGCGTTCTCGGAGCCTCCGGTCGGATGGGAGAATGGGTCACTCGGCTCGCGAAAACGGAATTCGAAAAGAAAGTCGTGCTCGCCGCGTCCGCAAGCGAAGGAGAACCGCTCGTCCCCCTCCTCGACTGCGACGCGATCATTGATTTCTCGTCACCGGCCGCGATGCTCGCTCTGGTAAGGTTGGCCCTTGACGGCCAGCGAAAGCAGCTCCCGTGCATCGCAGTCGGAAGCACCGGTTGGAAACTCGACGACCGAAGGGAGCTCGAGAAGCTCGCCGCTCGCGCTCCCGTACTCATGACCTCGAATTTCTCCATCGGAATCGGGATTTTGATGCAGGCTCTCAAGGCCGCCGCCCCCTGGCTCGAGAAGGCCGGCTACCTGCCGGTCGTCGTCGAGACCCACCATCACCACAAGAAGGATTCCCCGAGCGGAACGGCGCTATCCCTCCAGCGCGTCATCTCCTCGGCGGCCCCTGGGAACGTGCAGACCCATAGCATCCGAGCCGGTGAGGTCGTTGGCGACCATGAAGTTACCTTTCATGGACCGGCAGACCGCCTCGTATTCGGTCACTTCGCTTCTGATCGGTCCGTCTTTGCTCGGGGGGCGATCGAGGTCGCTCTTTGGATGGCAACCGATCGAAAACACCTCGAGCAGGTTCGAGCTTTGATTGGCATGGAGCGGTTTTTCGATCAGTCGTCAGGCAGTCTGAAATGACCATCGAGCTGAGCGACCGGATTCGGCACCTCCCGCCCTATATCTTCGCGAAGATAGACCGGATCAAGCAGGAGGAACTCAGGAAGGGACGAAAGCTCATCTCTCTTGGAATCGGCGACCCTGACCTTCCCACGCCCGAATTCGTCCTCAACAGGCTCGTCGAGGCCGCGCGCGATCCCAGAAATCACCAGTACCCTTCCTATTGGGGTATGATCGAATTTCGCCGCGCGGTGGCTCGGTGGTACGATCGGCGCTTTGGAGTCAGGCTCGATCCGGAGTCCCAGGTCCTAGCGCTGATCGGCTCCAAGGAGGGCATTGCCCACGTCCCCCTTGCCTTCGTCAATCCGGGAGAGGCGACGCTCGTCCCCGACCCAGGCTACCCGGTCTACTCGGTTGCAACACAGTTCGCCGGTGGTGTGCCCCTCCGCTTCGCACTGCGTGAAAAGGGGAACTACCTACCTGACTTCAGCGAGCTCGAGGTCCTCATCCGAAATGGGCCCCGGCCAAGACTCTGGTTCCTGAATTATCCCAACAACCCGACGGCCGCCTGTGCGCCTGAAGGCTTCTTCAGGGAAGTGGTGAGATTCGCCAGGAAGCACGACCTGATTGTCTGCCACGATAACGCCTATTCTGAGATCTTCTTCGACGGAAAGGCTCAGCCGAGCTTCCTGGAAACTCCGGGAGCACTCGAGGTTGGGTGCGAGTTTCACAGCCTTTCCAAGACCTTCAATATGACCGGCTGGCGCATCGGCTTCGTGGTCGGCAACTCCAAGGTGATCGAAGGACTCGGGCAGGTGAAGACGAATGTGGACTCCGGTGTGTTCAACGCAGTCCAGGAAGCGGGAATCACCGCTCTCGATCAAAGTGAGCCATTCTGTACTGAGTTGCGGGCGACCTACCAACGGCGACGGGACATCCTGATACCGGCCCTCGGGTCTCTCGGGCTTGCGTGCCGGCCTCCTGCGGCTACCTTCTACGCTTGGGCGAAGATTCCGTCTGGCCAGACTTCCGAGGACTTCGTCCTCAAGCTGATCCGAGACAGAGGGATCGTGTCCACGCCGGGAACTGGCTTCGGAGAGGCCGGAGAGGGATTTGTCCGCTTCACAATCTGCTCCGACGAAACCACTCTGAAACAGGTTGCCGAAGCCCTCCGCGTCTCGCTATAAAAAGGTTATGAATATTTACGTCTGCATCAAGCAAGTCCCTGATACCGAAACGAAAATAAAACTGAACGCGGATACCAGCGGGATCGATGCCACGGGAATCAAGTGGATCCTGTCACCCTATGACGAGTTCGCGGTCGAGGAGGCGCTTCGCCTCCGAGAGAAGAACGCCGGTAGTACCGTGACAGTGCTGAGTGCCGGTCCGACTCGCGTGGTCGAGGCTATTCGCACTTCGCTTGCCATGGGGGCCGATAGTGGAATTCAGATCGAGATTCCTGAGCTCGCCGACAATAATCTAGCCGCGAAAGCGCTCGCAGGCGCCCTGAAGAAGGAAGCGAAAGTCGATATCGTTTTCTGCGGAAAAGAAGCCATCGACGACGGGGCGGCTCAGGTCAGCCAGCTCGTTGCCGAGTACGCTGGATTATCCGTCGTCACGGTCGTTCTTTCGGTGGAGTACGGACCCTCGTCGGTGAAGTGCAAGCGCGAGGTCGAAGGTGGCGCGTTTGAAATGGTGGAAACCGCGCTCCCGGCGCTGATTGCGGCGCAAAAGGGCATGAATGAGCCGCGTTACGCCAGTCTTCCGAACATCATGAAGGCCAAGAAAAAAGAAGTGAAGGTCTACAAGATGGCCGACGTGGGTGTCTCCGATGCGGATCAGAAGATCCGCTTCAGAAGTTACCAGCTCCCTCCTCCGAAGCAGGCCGGGAAAAAGGTCCCCGGAGATCCGGCGGCGCAGGCGAAGGAACTGGTAAGGCTGCTCCACGAAGAAGCAAAGGTGG
>CAYJTX010000168.1:0-7290 GCA_964372615.1 uncultured Bacteriovoracaceae bacterium
CCCACCGCCCCGGCCGGCGGCAACCACGCACGCCCCCCCGACTCCGCGGAAAGCGCGGCTGCGCTTCGAAGGTGGTCCAGGCCGTCGACGGCCCAGGCGGCCACTCCGGCGCTGTTCTTCACGAGGACGAACGAAGTTCCGCTCTCGCCATCCCAGCCGAGCGCCGCGCGGAAGTCTCTCAGATGGAATGCGCCGGCTGGAGTCTCGATCACGCGGGTGACGTTCGCGGTCGAGTCGACCTTTCCGACGCCGCGAACCGAGGCGAAGGGCAGCGCAAACCGGCGAGGGCCCACGCGGAAAACGACGAAGCGGCCGTCCGACTGAACCTGCTCGACCGCGCCCTGGCTCTCGGCGCGCCGCCGCTCCCAGGCCTCGAGCCATGGGACAAGATCCAGAACAGCGGCCCTGCGTCCGTCGGCGAGGCCGGCGACTCCCACGACGCCTCGAAACTCCGGCTGCACGCCCCCGTCATCCAGAACCGTCTGGACCGCGCGTGCCCAGCAGATCGCGGGTCCGGAGCAGCGCTCGGCGCGTACGGCGATTCCCCTCCCCCTCCACCGGAAGGTCACGGTATCACCCTCGGCACCCGGGTTTGGGACCCACTCGGGTGGAAGCTGGAGAACCTCCGCAAGACTCACGGCATCGACCGGACCGCCATTCGACGATGGCTCGACGTCGCAGACCGGGATGAGAAAGACCCGTCCCGCGCACTCGAGCTCATAGGCCTCAAATGCGGGGAGCGTGAGCTCCCAGCGCGCGCGCGCGACCTTCTCGCCCCGATCAGTGACATAGAGTTCCGTGACCGTGGAACCATCGGAAGCTTCCGCTACCCGACTGAGACGGGGTGGCCGTGTCGCTTCTCCCTGCGACCGCAGCTCCAGCAACCCTACGGCCCCTACCTGACGCCAGGAAACAACGGCCTGCCGATCCGCCCATTCCGGCTCCTGCAGCCAGCCGCGGAGACGCTCTCGAACGCAGGTGGCCAGCCCACTCTCGATTTCAGCGCCAGAGATCTCCGCGCGCAAGCCCTGCTCTTCCGCGATCGTCTCCAGGGTGACGGAATGCGCCGCGCGAGCGGCAAAGGCGACCCTATCGACGGACGGAGCAAGCTCTCGATACTCGGTCTTCGAGTGAATCCGCTCCCCAAGCTTCGCCAGGCTCCCGAAAAGACGAGCCGCCGGCGATTCGCCGCCACCGGAGGAGGGTCCGCCCTTCTCCAGGGACTGAGCCGTAATTTCAACAAGTGAGCTCCACTCGTCTCCGAGCGGCTCGTCAGCACGGGTGACCTTTGGCTCCTCTAGACGCGAGCCCATCGGCTCGACCTTTGCGCTTACAGACGACTCCCCGGCTTCAAGCCACGACCCCGTCGAAAAGGGTTCGTCATCATAGGGAAACGAACCATTCGCATCTACGGAGAAGCCGTTCGAATACGGCGTCTGCAGATCGGTCTCGACTTCTTCGGTCCCCCCAAAAGTCGCCGGCAAGGGACTCGCGGCCGCCTCACTGACCGCGTCCATCGCGGGCCACTCGCAGACGCCATAGGTCTCGCTCTCGACTTCAGCAGCCACTTTGAGCACCGCTTCGCCTCCGGCACGAGCCTGCGAGGGATCGGCCTGTACTACCGGCGGCAGCTCCACCTGGAAGTCAGTGGTGAGCGCCCGGATCTGCTGCCGATGCCGTGAGACCTGCTCCTCAGTCGCGTCGTTCGCCCCTCCGAGCGCCATCGAAGACAGCGCTGCTTGAACCGCCCCGAAGCCCCCCTTGAGCACCTCGCCACCTGTCACCTTCACCGATTGCGAAGCGCCCTGCGCGATCCTCGTGCACAGGCTCGCGCAGTCACGAAGAAACGCGGCGAGGACCGGCGCTCCCGCGCCTTCTGCCGAGCCCGCTACCTGAGCGCACAGCTCCGCGATACCGGGCGCGCTCCGCTGATCGAGCACTGCGGACGCGGCGAAAGCGATTTTCGCTGCTCCCTCCCGGACGAACGCTCTGCGAGCCGACGCGGACATGCCTTCTGATCGGCCCGCCGCGCTTCCGGATCGAGAGGCACCTTTTGCCTAGCCGGGCCTCCGACACTGCGGATTCTTCCCAGCGGCCCGCGCCCTGTCGACGCGAGTTCCCGCGGCGCCCATGCGGGCCTGGAGCCCCTGGATGCGAGTCTCGTGGGACGGATGCGTCGAGAGCCACTCGGGCGGCTGTCCGTCCCCGGATGCGCGCATATTTTCCCAGAGTTTCACGCTTTCGCGAGGGTCAAAGCCCGCGTCGGCCATCAAATCCAGGCCAATCACGTCGGCCTCGCTCTCCTGCGTGCGCCCGTGCGGCATGACCACCCCGAACTGCAGCCCCAGCCCCAGGGCGCCGAAGAGGACCGAGCGGCCCGTGCTGGGCTGCGAATCCCCTCGCGTGAACGCTTCTACCAGGGCGAGCCCCCCTTGCCCGACGACCGCCGTCGACACCCGCTCCGCGCCGTGGCGGGCGATCACGTGGCCCACCTCGTGCCCCAGGACCGCGGCGAGCTGCCCGTCCGTCTTCGCGACGAAAAGCATTCCCGTGTGGACGCCGATCTTTCCGCCCGGCAGGGCGAAGGCGTTGGCAGTCTTGTCCTGGAACACGACGACCTCCCAGTCGCGCACGTCCATCTGCGCGCGCGACTCGGCCACGACGGGCATGGCCACGCAGCGTACGTAGGCGTTCCAGCCCGGGTCCCGGCTGATCGGCACCTGCGACTTCATTTCCGAGAACGCGCGACCGCCCATCGCGTTCATCTGCGAGTCCGGCAGCAGGATGAGCTGCTTTCGTCCCATCGGTGAGGTCGCGCACGCCCAGAGCGTCGCAGCCGATGCGACAGTACCCGCCAAACCGCCAACGATTCGTCTCATCACGGAAGAAATTACCACGGGTCAGTGTCGTTTCGGCGCCTGAACCGGGGAAAAATTTTCCGAATGTTCGGTGGCCCCCGGAAGGAGCCGAGGGAGCTATCTATTTATTAAATACATCAGCTACAATTTTTTCAGCGGCTCTCCAGGGAAGTCGATAGGAGAAGCATGAGACGATCCAAGGACTCGGATCCCGGCCTGTACCCCATTTTCGCCCTCGCGGCGCTTTTGCCCATCGGGGCGCTGTTCGCGCCCGACGCGGACGCGCGGCCCCTGCAGATCATCCACACGAATGACCTGCACTCGCACCTCGAGCACGCGAGTGACCCGAATGTCGGCGGCTACGCCGCGGTCAAGGCGACCATCGACCGGCTCAAAGCCGACGACGCCGCGCGCGGCATCGAGTCGCTCGTGCTCGACGCGGGTGACTTCACGGAGGGCAGCAAGTTCTACCTCGCCGGGAAGGGCGAGATGGTCTGGCGGGCGATGGACGCGATGAACTACGACGCCGTGGCGATGGGCAACCACGACTGGCTCCAGGGCCCCGACGACCTCAACTGGGTGATCGGAGCGGTGCGGCCCTCCTTCCAGTTCCTCAGCGCGAACTTCGTCGCGGGGCCGAAGTACGAGCACATCCGGCGCTACCTGAAGCCCTACGCCGAGTTCCGCAAGGCGGGGCTCACGATCGGCGTGCTCGGCCTCACGACCAATCTCTTCGTCTGGAGCTGGCGGGCCGAAGACGCGAAGCTCACAAGCCCGATGCACGAGGCCTTCAGGCGGCTGCGGGAGCTGCGGCCCCGCACCGACATCATCGTCGCCCTGACCCACCTGGGCTACAGAAACGACATCGCGCTAGCCAGGAAAACCGCGGGTATCGACCTCATCGTCGGCGGCCACTCGCACACGGAGCTCTTCGAGCCCACCTATCAGGTCGATCAGCGCGGGGTGCGCGTCCCCATCGTCCAGGCCGGCAATCACGGCCAGTACGTGGGAGACCTGCTCGTCGATGTCGAACCGGGCCGGCCGGTCGAGATCCTGCGCTACCAGCTCGTCCCGATCTCCTCGCAGGGCCCGCGCGACCCGGTCGTCGAGCGAGCGGTCGCGGCGGCGCGCGAGCGCCTCGACGCCGACTACGGGCACTCCTGGCTGAACGAGGTCGTGGCCTACTCCGAAGTTCCGCTCGCGCGCCAGGGCCAGTCGGGACCTACGGTCTGGAGCCAGCTCGCGGTCGATGCGATCCGGGAAACGGCGGAGGCCGATCTCGCGCTCGACATTCCCGAGTTCCACGGCCTCAGGCAGCCCGCGGGCCCGGTGACGCGCGAACAGATCTTCACGCTCTACCCCCGGATGTTCGACTTCAAGGACCGCCTGGGCTGGAACGTCTGGACCTCGCGCGTCCGGGGATGGCTGCTGAATCTCGTTCTGAAGGAGGGCCTCAAGCGGGGCGCGGTCTTCGGAACCTCGAACGTCACCTGGGACGAGTCCATCAAGAACGGCAAGCTCAAGATCAAGAACGTCCGGATCGGCGGTCGGAAGATCCGTCCGTTTCACCTGTACAAGATCGCCTTTCCCGAAGGGATCGGGCGCGGCGCCGCCGAGATCGCCGACGTGATCCGGCTGATTGTCCACGACCCGCGCTCAACGAGCGTGCCCATCTGGACCGCGATCGAGACGAAGATGCGCTCGATGCGAGTGATCACCGGCCCGCCGGACGGCGTCCTGCCCTAGCGAGCGGCGTGACAGCCGGCATCGAACGCCTCGAGCGCCACGGCCGCGCTCCAGGTGAATGGAGTCTCCGCCCTTGAGCTGACCTCTGTGGCGGTAGCCGTGACTACTGCTGCCGCGAGGAGACCTTGCCGTGCGCGCGGATGGCGTCGTCCTTCTTGCCGCTCGCGACGACTCTCCGTGCGACCTCGACCTGCCCAGGCGCCAGCGTCTCGAGCATCCGGGCGACGTCCGAGACCAGAAGCCGTGCGCAGCCATCTCCGTACCTGCAGCCCTGGTTCTCGATCGTGAGCTCCACTCGCCACTTGCGGCCCCTGACGAACATGCCATCGACCTCGTCGATGTCGGCGGTGAGCAGATCTCCGCTCACTCTGTCCGTGAAAATCAGGCGCGCGCCGTCGATCTCGCGAGCCCGGCTCGGGTGGACGTTGGGTTCCCAAATGAGACCCAGTACTTCCTGAGCAGCCGCGCTGCACTCCTCGAACGTCCTTGCCGCAAGCGCCCGGCGGGTCAGCCTGTCGTACGAGACGCGAAGACGGCGGGTCGCCCGCCCTCGGCCCCTCACCCAGTAGGTTCCTTCGACTTTGCAATAGGGTCCGGTCACGGTTTCATCGGAAGCGCTCGCGGCTGAGCCGACAAGCGCCACGGCGAGCACGAGCCAAGTGGAGTTCTTCATTTTTGAAATCTCTCTCGAGTGACCGGAAGGGGCCCTCTATGCCTGAGGGATTGATGCGCCGCAAGATAAGAATAGTCAGGTGGCACACGGGCCGAGAATCCTGAGAGCACTACGAAATCACGAGCGCCTTCGCATATAATGCACAGCGTCTTTTATGTTGACTGATTTGATATGAATTACCTAGGCTTCGGGCTCTCCGGAGGAGATCGACACGGATCCCTACTGGAACGAAGATTTCGAGCTCGCGCACTCCCCGAGCAACCCGGCTTACCTGACTGCCGACCTGACGCTGCAGTTCAGCGATCTGCCGACGCGGGCGAAGCGGCTCGAGTTCCTCAGCAGATTGTCTGGCCGTCGACCTACTGGCCCGTCTTTGAAGACTCGGTCAACCGGCGCTGACTGCGGAGTGCGCTGGCCTCCAGGACGGTTCAACCTGCGCGTTTTCGGTGGCCAAGCCGAACGTCCCGGGCCGTTGTATTCCGACCTCCTGGCACCATCCAGGACGTCGTGCAGCGCCCGGATGCGACGGACGCCGAGTGCAGGGATACCAACGCCGGCACCTTCCACCTCCTGCTCACGAATTATCTGGGCATCCTGCATCAGTCCATTGTCGAGGACCGCACCTACAACGACGAAGTCTGGAACCAGCTGATCGTGGGATACTCAATCACCCGCCAGGAGCCACTTACCCTGGCGCAGGCGCTCGCCGGGACGGGAGTCGACCGGATGCCCGACGGAGCCGTGGAATTCTGGCGGGTGGAAGACCTGCTCACCTATTCCGACCAGAGCCAGCGGCTGGTCGAGTTCGTGCTCGCGCTCGACGACCCTGGCACGGTGCTCGAGGGGCAGTGGGCCGGCGCCTCGCGGGAGAAACACCCGGACTTCATCTGGACCCCGACAGCCGCCTCGCGCGCGGAGTCGTCGATCGGCGGCCTGACCTACTCCCGGCTGCGAGAGCTCCATGACCTGGCGGGAGCCGAGGACTCGCTGACGCGGGCCCGAACCCAAGTCCTCGCCCGTGATATCTCGCTCGAGGAGGGCTCACTCCACTCCAAGATCGGCGTGCCCGGCAGTTACAAGCTGACGGTTCAGGCCACCGGGGCCGGAAACGCCGGGCTCTACGTCCGCCTGGGCGCCCCGCCGACCGTCTACTCCTACCTCGAGACGGACCTCTCGAACGCGGCGACCCAGCACGGTGGCGTCTACTACATCCGCGTGCGGCCGACGGACGGTGGAGGCGACACGATCGGCCTGACCGCGACGATCACTCCGTAGCCTGACAGCTATTTTTCTTCGAGCGTGGCCAATCCCGCCTGCGCGGCTTGCTCGTCCTCGGCCGATTTCGCCCCGCTGACTCCGATTCCTCCCAGGTGCTTGCCGTCGAGCGCGATGGGCAAGCCCCCTTCGATCGGGACGATGTCTTTGACCGCAAGGAGACCCGTGCGTCCCGTCGCCAGCGACTCGGCGAACGCCTTGGTCGAGCGTCGAAACGCGTTCGCGGACCGCGCCTTCTGGATCGATGCCTCGAGGCTGCCCGTGTAAGCCTCCGTGTCACGTTCGAAGTAGAGAAGGTTACCGCCGTTGTCGACGATGGCGATCGAGACCGCCCACTTGTTCTTCGAAGCGAAAGCGGACACCTTGGCGGCGATGTCCTTCGCGAGCTCGAGATCGAGCCCCGTGCGCTTCCTGGCGTGAGCACCGGAGCAGAGGACCCAGCTCAGGATCGTCACGAGTAGATAGAAGTTTTTCATTCGCTCAGGGTACTCCCGGTGTTCTGGGATGAGAAGCAGATCGTCTGCGCATGCCGGCCTTGGATCTCCTGATCCTGGTCGATCCGATCAGCCTTTGTCAGCGCCCCTGACATGCGCCCCGGGGCTAAGTGAGCGCCTCGGAGGCTAGCGGGAGCGGGCCCCATACTGAAGGTCACAAAACGTGCACTTGAGGCTCGACCAAGGGACTGGTCAGGGGCGAATTCCACGCATTGTGGACTTCAGACGGAAGCACGCGCTCGGG
>CAYJTX010000169.1:0-7287 GCA_964372615.1 uncultured Bacteriovoracaceae bacterium
AGTAGCCGATTCCGACGCCGCCTCCGTGATGCACGCTCACCCACGAGGCGCCGTTGACCGCGTTGACGAGCGCGTTCAGGATCGGCCAGTCGGCTACCGCATCCGACCCGTCCTTCATGGCCTCAGTCTCCCGATTCGGCGAGGCCACGGACCCGCAATCCAGGTGATCGCGCCCGATCACGATCGGGCCGCCCACTTTCCCTTCCTGGACAAGGCGATTGAAGAGCAGCCCGGCCTTCTCTCTCTGACCATAGCCGAGCCAGCAGATCCTCGCTGGCAGGCCCTGGAACTGAATTCGTTCCTCGGCCATCGCAAGCCATCGGCAAAGACCCCGATCCTCCGGAAAGAGCCCGAGGAGGGCTTGATCCGTCACCGCGATGTCCTTGGGATCTCCGGAGAGGGCGACCCAGCGGAAGGGGCCTCGCCCCTCGCAGAACTGCGGACGAATGTAAGCGGAAACGAAACCTGGAATGGAGAACGCGTCGCTGACACCTGCGCGGTCGGCCTGCGCACGAATGTTGTTTCCGTAATCGAATACCTGGCTCCCTCTGCGTCCGAACTCCAGCATCGCTTCGACGTGACGGCCCATGCTCGAGATCGCCTTCTCCGAAAAACCCTTCGGATCGCTTCGCCTGAGCTGTTCTGCCTCGGCCATGGAAACGCCCGCTGGAATGTAGCCATTGAGCTCGTCGTGAGCGCTCGTCTGATCGGTGACCAGGTCGGGAGTGAATCCCTTTCGGATCAGCTCCCAGTGCACCTCAGCTGCGTTGCCGACGAGGCCGATACTCCAGCCTTTCTTCCCCTTCCTGGCCGCTTCGACCTTTCGCAGAGCCTCGTCCGCGTCCGTGACGAGCTCATCGAGATACCGGGTCTCCAGCCTCCTTCTGGCCCGACTCGGGTCCACCTCGATCGTGAGTGAAACCGCTCCGGCCATGCTCGCAGCGAGTGGCTGCGCTCCACCCATCCCGCCCAACCCCGCCGTCAGGATCACTCGCCCCGAGAGATCCCCCCCGAAATGACGCCGACCCGCCTCGGCGAACGTCTCGTAAGTGCCTTGGATGATTCCCTGGGTACCGATGTAGATCCAGGATCCGGCGGTCATCTGCCCATACATCATGAGGCCTTTTCGCTCGAGATCCCGAAAAATATCCCAGGTCGCCCATTTCGGGACGAGCATGCTGTTTGAGAGCAGTACTCGCGGCGCCATCGGATGCGTGGGCATCACGGCCACCGGCTTGCCACTCTGGATGAGAAGTGTCTGGTCATCCCGAAGCTCACGCAGACACACAACGATCGCCTCGAAGGAGGGCCAGTCTCGCGCCGCCTTTCCCGAGCCACCGTACACCACCAAATCCTCTGGCCGCTCCGCGACCTCCGGGTCGAGGTTGTTCCTGAGCATCCGAAGAGCGGCCTCCTGGACCCAACCTTTGCATTCCAGCCGGTTTCCGTGGTTCGCCTTCAATCGACCCTCGCCATGAGCTCGCGCAGCTGCCCCGACGAAATCAGCTTTTCGACATACCGAATGTCTTCGTGAAGCTAGCGATCCCGATCCAGACGCCTGGCCTTCTTCCTCACCTGCGCATGAAGCGCCTCGACGACGCTCGAGGACCTCAGCGGTCGCAGCAGATCGATGCCCTGCGCGGCGCAAAGGAGCTCCATCGCGATGACTCTCCTCGCATTGACGAGGATGCGGGCGGCCTTCCTGGCCGCCCACGCTCCCATGCTCACGTGGTCCTCTTTGTCCGCGGACGTGGGAATGGAATCCACGCTCGCGGGATGAGCGAGCGTCTTGTTCTCCGACACGATGCTCGCCGCGGTGACCTGTACGATCATGAACCCGCTATTCAGCCCCCCCTCGCGGGTGAGGAATGCCGGAAGCTCCGAGATCACGGGATTGACCAGCTTCTCGATTCGCTGCTCGGAGATACTCCCCATCTCGGCCATGGCTATCGAAAGCGCGTCCATCGCGATCGCCACGATCTGGCCGTGGAAATTCCCGCCGCTGAGCACCTTTCTCCTGCCGGGGAACACCAGCGGATTGTCGGTCGCAGAATTGATCTCGCACGCCAGGACTCCACGCACGAAACCGAGCACGTCCCGGCTCGCGCCGTGTACCTGAGGTATGCAACGTAGGCTGTAAGGGTCTTGAACTTTTCCGCAATTCTCATGGCTGCGGGCGATCGCGCTCGCGCCACCCCCCGAGAGGAGAATGCGCTTCATCCGACGGCCGACCTCCACCTGCCCAGGATGCGGTCTCACCGCGTGTATCTCCGGCTCGAATGCCGTCTCGGTCCCTCGCATCGCCTCGACAGTCATCGCCCCGACAACATCCGCCACATCGCAGAGGTGCTCTGCCTCGAGTACCGTAAGCGCGCCGATCGCCGTCATGAACTGAGTTCCGTTGATGAGCGCGAGGCCCTCCTTGGGGCCGAGCCGTATCGGTTTCAGCCCGCAGCGCTTCAACGCCTGCGCTCCCGACATCTCCCGACCGTCCAGGCGGGCCCTGCCCTCGCCCACGAGTACGAGCGCGAGGTGTGCCAAGGGCGCCAAGTCGCCGCTTGCCCCGACGGATCCCTGCTGCGGAACGATCGGACAAATCCCTCGGTTGAGGACCTCAAGTACCTGCTGAACGAGCTTGACGCTCACGCCAGAGTACCCGAGAGCGAGCGCCTGCGCGCGAAGCAGAAGCATCGCCCGAACGTAATGATCGGGCATCGAGGGCCCCACACCGACCGCATGCGACCGGAGCAGGTTGTACTGAAGCTGCTCGACCTCCGCGTCTCGGATTCTCACGTTCGATAGCAGCCCGAAACCCGTGTTTACGCCGTAGAGCGTCCTGCCGGCAGCTATCTCGCCCAGCAGATATCGATGCGAGCGCCGAATTCGTGCGAGGGCGGTTGGCGCCAAACCGACCCGCATTCCATCGAGCGCTACGGCCCCGACATCTCTGAGCGTGAGCGGTCGCGTGCCGAGGCGAAGCACCATCGTTCCCAGGATCAGCCCTGCATGCCCCGGAGGAGAGCGTCCACGGCCTTTTTTCGATTCGAGGCTGAAAAAATGGCAGAACCTGAGACGAAGACATCGCAGCCCGCCCTGCGAGCGCGACCGATATTATCGGCCTTGATACCCCCGTCGACTTCGATCCAGAAGCGACGACCGCCCCGCACCTCCGCGAGCCGCTCAATCTTGCGAATCGATGATTCGATGAAGCTCTGGCCCCCGAAACCGGGATTGACGCTCATCACGAGCACGAGGTCCACGAGATCGAGCACTTCCTCGATCGCGGACAGTGGCGTTCCCGGATTGATCGAGACGCCCGCCTTGCAACCGAGCTCACGAATGTAGTGAAGCTGCCGGTCCAGGTGAACCGCCGCCTCGGCGTGAATCGTGACGATGTCGGCGCCCGCCCGGACGAATGGTCCGATCCAGTCCTCAGGGCGCTCGACCATGAGGTGGCAGTCGAGCACGAGCCGAGTCCGAGGCCGAAGCGCTTCAACCACCAGCGGACCCACGGTGATGTTGGGCACGAAAGCGCCGTCCATCACGTCGATGTGAAGCCACTCGCAACCCGCCGCTTCTACTTCCTTCACCTCGGAATGCAGATTCGCGAAGTCGGCGCTGAGAAGGGACGGAGCCAGGATTCCCCTGACCGCGTCTTCATAACTGGGTAGCCGGCGACCCGACTTCGACTTTCCCTTCATCCGTCCCTGGACTCTAGCGTAAGCGGAAGATCCTTTCCACGGCCCCGTAGCCCATTGAGAAACCCGGCCATGTCCACTTCCCCTCGGCCCTCCCACTGCACCTGGAGCAGCTCAAGCGACCCGTCTGGGGTACCGACCAGAATCATTCCCCCCTTCTCGTAGATTGTACCGGGCGGTCCGAGCACATCGCGCCGCACCCTGGCCATTCGAACCCGAAGCCGTTCTCCCGAACTCAGGGTAAGAGCCGCTCCTGGCCAGGGGTTGAGCGCCCGGACCTTCCTCCCAAGCAGCTCCGCTCCCTCCCGGGGGTCGAGGGCCTCCATCTCCTTCGTGAGCTTCTTTGCGTAGGTCGCCAGTCGATCGTCTTGGGCCCGACTGTGCAAGGTGCCTGAAACGAGACCCTCCAAGGTAGCCACGATCAGCTCCGCTCCCATCACTGCGAGCCGGTCGTGCACCGACTTCGCGGTATCCTCCGCCGAAAGGGGAGTCGTCTTCTGCAGATACAGGGCACCCGTATCCAGCCCCTCTGCCATCTTCATCGTCGTCAACCCGGTCTCCGAGTCCCCTTGCAGAATTGCCCATTGAATGGGGGCGGCCCCTCTCCACCTCGGAAGAAGGGACGAATGAATGTTCACGCAGCCGAGGCGCGGCAGCTCGAGAACGTTTTTCTTCAGAATCTGACCGTAGGCGGCGACGACTATCACGTCCGGGCGAAGGTCGGTCAGAACCTCGAGCTCCCCCGGCTGCGAAAGCTTTTCAGGCTGACGGAACGGGAGCGACAGCTCCAAGGCGACGCCCTTGACCGCGGAAGCCAGTGGTTTGCGCCCGCGTCCTCCCGGCCGATCGGGCTGGGTGTAAACCCCGACGACGGATGAATTCAGGGCCGAGTTCGCGTGGAGCACCCGGAGAGCCGGAACCGAGAAGTCCGGAGTTCCCATAAAGACGATTCTGAGCATGACCTAGAAGCCTTTGACCTTCTTGCGCCCACCTGATCGAACGTCCCGCGCGAGCGCCTCGAGACGGGTGTCCGCTTCACGCTCGGCGCGCTCTTGACGGAGCTGCTTTCGAGCCATCTCCTTCTTGAGTGGATTCAGTCGGTCAATAAAAAGCTTTCCCTCCAGGTGATCCATCTCATGTTGAATGGCGACCGCGAGCAGGCCTTCGGCGCTCAGCGTTCGAGTGAGTCCGTCGACGTCCTGGTACTGTACCTTGATTTTTTCGGAACGCTTGACCTCAGCAGTGAACTCCGGGACCGAGAGGCACCCTTCGCTGAAGACGATCGACCCCTCGCGATGGAGAATCTCCGGATTGACAATGATCTTGGGCTTTCGGTTCTTGACAGCGCCGTCCCCTTCGTCGTCCTCGATTTCATAATCGATATCGAGCACCAGAATTCGTTCCAGTACTCCTACCTGGTTGGCTGCGAGGCCGATGCCGGGAGCGTCATACATGGTCTCAAGCAGGTCATCCACGAACTTGTGGTGCGACTTTTCGACCCGCGCCACGGGAGCCGCCTTCTGCGAAAGCACCTTGTCGGGAAAAGTGAAAATCTTCAGCTTGGCCATTGAAACAAGCGATTTGGGCCCTCAGGCCCTCTGCTGGCGGGCGATGAGCGTTGCCGCCACGGCTGCGAAGATTACGCTCGGAAGCCATGCGGCGAGCCATGGCGGCAACGCACCATTGGTCCCCAGAGATAATCCCACCGAATAGAAAAGCCAATAGAAAAACGTGACTCCGAGACACAGTCCCAGATCGCTGGCCATCCCGCCTTCGCGGCGATTTCGAACCGAAAACGGAACGCCGAGAAAGCACATCACGAGCGGGATGAAGCTCAAACTCACGCGGGAGTGGAGTTTGACCTCGTAAGCCTTCGTATCAGCTCCGGTCGCCTTGACCCGATTCAAATAACGATGGAGCTCCTTCAGCCTGAGCCCGTCGACTTCCTTTTCAATTTCCTGGAAATCCAGGGGTGTCTCCGCGATGAGTAGCTCCTTTTCCTTGAACTTCTGCGAGAGGGGAAACAGGTCCTCCTCTCCGAACACGGTTACCGTTCCGTTCATGAGCTTCCAGCCCGCGGGAGTATAGATCGCTCGATCGGCCTCAACGAATTGCACGAGCTTGAATCGGTCGTCGAAAGTGTAGACCGCCATTCCGTGAATCGTTCGAGAGCTCACGTCGAAGCTCCGAAGATTGTAGATGAGGCTCTTGGATCGATACCAGATCTTGTCCTGCTTGAAATCGAGATGGAAGTCCGTGCGCTTCCTCATTTCCCGCCAATAGTAGTTCGTCCGCTTGCGGAATACCGGAGGCAGGACCCGGTCCTGCAAGACGAGCGTCAGACACGAAACCATGAACACGAGGGAGACGAGTACAGATGCGATCCTGGGCACTCCCACCCCGATTGAGTAGCAGGCCACCAACTCATTAGAACGACTGAGTCCCGAAAGAGTCAGCACGGTCGCCACCAGAACCGCCGGAGGAATGATCTGAACGAGGATCTGCGGAACCTGCAAGAGGTTGTGAACAAGGATCTGCTTCGTCGGGAACTCATGATCGATCAGCTGGGTCAGCAGCGACTGAAAGAGGTAGATCGCCAGAAGCCCGAGGATCCCGAGCATCAGGTTTTGCATGAAAAATCCCGCGACATAGCGATCTAACGTCTTCATTCCTTAGATATTTTTACCCTACTCCCCGACCCTGAAACAAGGTAGGGTTCCAGCTCATACGATGGAGACTTCGACCCCAGGAGAATCGGAAACCAGGGCCGGTGACGCCACCCCCGCGAAACCGATGGACCCCCGCCAGAGTCGCCGCCGCTGGATCCTCGAGAATACGATCTCGATCGGCGTGGCTCTGTTGCTCGTGTTCATGCTGCGCTCCAGCTGTGTCGAAGCTTTCAAGATCCCTTCCGGATCGATGATCCCGACCCTGTTCATCGGGGATCACATCTTCGTCAACAAATTCGCTTACGGATTCAAGATTCCATTCTCGGATCTGGTCACCAGTGAACCCATTTACCTGATTAAACGCGACGCCCCAAAACGCGGGGACATCATCGTGTTCGTATTTCCGAAGGACGAGAGCATCTACTATATCAAGCGCGTCGTTGGTGTGCCTGGAGACGTCATCGAGATTCGGAACAAGACGCTCTACGTCAACGACAAGATGGTTACCCGCGAGATCATGGCGCCCGCCTCTGCCGATGGCGTGCTCAAGACCCTGGACGACCCGAAGTACAGCCGAACCAACCTCGAGCTCTACAAGGAAAAATTGGGTGAACTCGAGCACTACATGCTCCTCGATAAGTCGAACTACATGGACGAGAATCGAGGGCCGTTCCACGTTCCCGCCGAAAGCCTCTTCGTCATGGGCGACAACCGGGATTTCTCCAACGACAGCCGCTTCTGGGGTTTCGTCCCGTATCGTAACGTCAAGGGAAGGGCGCTGGTGATCTGGCTGTCCATCTGGTTCAGCTTTTCTGACAGCCAGTTCACGTTTCGGCCGGGGAGAATCGGAACGATTCTCCACCATGAGAAGCTCTAGTTTGCTGAGTCCCCGATTGAAATCTGCTCAGCGGGCATGCCCT
>CAYJTX010000170.1:0-7282 GCA_964372615.1 uncultured Bacteriovoracaceae bacterium
GATCTGACTTGCCCAGCCCGGCCGCTCAGGACCTGGACAGCGCGATCAGGTCGACCACGATGTTCACGCCTTCCATCATGGATGGCGCCTCGAGGTCCTTGAGCTTTTCCTCGCGCTTCGCGCGGTCGCCCCGCACCTCGTCCGATTCGCCGGCCTTCCCGGTCTTGGCTTTGGTCTTTTCCTTTTCCTTGTCCTTGGCCTTTTCCTCGACGCTCTTCTTGCGGAGGTCCGCGAGCTTCACGATGCCGCGGTTCTTACCGGCCTCCTCGAGCTCCTTGCGGATGTCGACGAATTTCTGATCCGCCGCCACGCGCTGGGCCGAAAGCGACGCGAGCTTCTTGATGACGGATGGCGTGACGCTGCTCCAGCGACGATCCTTCTCGACGGCGTTGGCTTCCTTCGACAAGAACGCATCCGTCGACTGCGGAGGCAGCGAGTAATCCATCGTCTTCTCGCCCACCTCGGTGTTGTTGTAGATCGAGGGAACCTGGATATGGGGGATGACGCCCGCATGCTGCGTGGACTCCCCTCCCGGGAGAAAGAACATCCCGTTCGTGACCTTGATTGCACCCAGGCCGGCAGGCAGGTGCGAAAGGGTCTGAACCGTGCCCTTGCCGAAGGTGTGCTCCCCACCCACGACGACGGCGCGGCCGTAGTCCTTCAGCGCGCCCGCCAGGATCTCCGAAGCCGAAGCGCTCAGGTGGCTCGTCAGCACGACGAGCGGCCCGTTGAAGATGATACCGTCGTCTTCGTCGGAGAGGACGTCCCGGCGCTTCTCGAAGTTCTGCGTCGCCACGATCGCGCCCTTTCGGATGAACAGACCGGAAATGCGGACCGCGTCCTCGAGGAGCCCCCCCCCGTTGCGGGAGAGATTCAACACGAGCCCGTCCACGTTTCGCTCGCGGGCTTCCTCAAGCAGCTTCCGCACGTCGGAGTAGGAAGTCCGGGTACCCCGGTCCCCGTAGAACGAGGGCAGGTCCAGGACCCCGACCTGGAACACCTTTCCCTCGAACCGCCTTTCCTCGTACCTAATCTTGGCTGCCTGGTCCTGGATATCGACCTTGTCCCGCACGATCACGACGTCAAAGGTCTCTGTCCTCTCGCCCTGTCGCAGAATCGTCAGCGTGACCTTCGTCCCTTTCTTGCCCCGGATCTGACGAACGACGTCCTTGAGGTCCATGTCGATGACATTGACGGCCTTCTTGCCATCCTGCGCGACGGCGATGATCTTGTCCTTCGGCCGAAGGACGCCGAGCCTCGAGGCGCTGCCCCCGGGAATGAGATCCTCGATCACGGTAAAACCGTCGTCGTTCGTGAGCGATGCGCCGATTCCCTCGAGCGAGAGCCGCATCTGGATCTGGAAGTCCTCGAAGGTCTCCGGAGACAGGTAGTCGGAATGGGGATCGAGCGACGTCGCGAACGCCTCGGCGAAGTAGCCGGGCACCTCTCCATTCGTCCTCCGCTCCTTGAGGCGCTTTGCGTGCAGCTCATACCGGTGTGCGAGCTGTTTTTTCGCATCCTCGAGCTTCAGATCGGTCAGGAGGTAACTCGAAAGCTGGAAATGCAGGAGCTTGCGAAGCAGCTCGTTTCTCTCCTCGAGGGTCTTCGACCAGCCCCTCTTGTCGGACGCCGTATTGAGCTCAACGGTCTCATCGAGCTGGAACTTGCCCTTCATCTGGTCCCGGACTGTCTTCTCGTCCTCCTCCGCCCGGGCGATCACCAGGTCGAACGCCTTCTCCAGCGACGAGCAGTCCCCTGACTTGTAAGTCTCGAAAATAACCGCCAGGTCGATCTTCAGCTTCTGGACTTCGGCATCGAGAAGGAGGCTCTTGGACGGGTCGAGGCTCTTCACGAACTGCTCGATCGTCCGCGCCCTCACGTCGGAGCTCAGCGATTTCATCGAATAGTGCACGCGCAGGAAAGCCTCGAAGAGCAGCGGCAGGTGCTCGCAGCGAAGATGCGCGTCCGCGGCTCCGGCCGACGAGCCGCCGATTCCGACACCGAAGCCGACACTGAAGATGACAACGCGCGCGAAGCGTCCCATGGGGTCCCCTTTTGAGTCCCCCTCATTATAGGGGATATTTCTGCCCGGTGGCCAGTGGACCCAAAGAACCCGCGAAAAGATCGCGCTGCGCGGTCCTGAAATCTGTGGTAGAATCCTGCGGTCCGCATCATCGGTATGATGTTTTACACGCAGATCAAGCGCGAGTTCACTCGGGCGAGCTGGCAGCGCGGGCAGAATTACTTCCGCCAGGAGCGTGTTGGAGACGTGAGACTGGACAACGACCTGGTGGTCGCCAAGGTCCAGGGCACGGAAGACGGCGCCTACGACACGGCCATCCAGATGGCCCGCGGCACAATCTTCAACTCCAAATGCTCATGTCCCGCTCACCGGGTGTACGAGACTCATTGCAAGCACGTGGCGGCCCTCGCGATCTGGGTTGTCGAGCGCGGAAGTCTGCTCAGAGCCTCCGTGAGCGCCGCCGAGCTTGGGGTCGGCCAACGTGAGACCGAGTTTCTTCTCAAAGACCCCCAGGCGGCCGCATCCGACCCGAGGCTTTCGAAGCTGATCCGTTACAACCCCGTCCTGGCGCGAAGCCAGTTCGCCATTCGGCGAGACAAGATGGCCGGCTCGGTGGAGGGAAAGGAGATCGGCGGAGCGACTTTCTCGATCCCCATCACGCTGGTCGAAGCCGCGGCGCTCCAGGGCTACGTCGCTCCCTGGGACGAGGCAGCCGCGCAGCCCGACCCACTCATGGGCGAGCCAGTGCTCTTCGTGCGCGGCCTGTTCGCTATGAAGACGCTCACCGGGGTCTCCGTCGAGTCGGCGATCCGCTACAACGACCCGCATACCGGCTCCGTCCAGATCAATACCCTGACCTACCTCGTGAAGACACAGGAGCCGGGCGTCTGGAAAACGACGCAGGGCCTCCTTCTGCGCGTCCCAGCTCCGGAGACGGGAACGCTGGATTCGCCCGTTTCCGACCCGATCGCCTCTCTGCAGTATCCCAAGATCGTCTATCAGGGACAGGCTGCGCTCGAGCGACTTGCGGAGCTGCTGGGACACCCCAACCGCGACCGAATCATCTTCGACCGGTCCCTGAACGCACAGGTGGAATGGGAGCCCCTGCAGCTCACTTCGATGAAGATCGGCGCGCGCGAGAACAAGGGCCGCAAGCTCAGCTTCGAGTTCAAGGGAGCGGGGGTCACCTTCACTTCCGAGGAGCTCGAGGAGCTCGCGAAGCAGGGCCGACTGAGCAGCCAGTACGTCTGGAAAGACAACCGCATCTACCGCTTCGAGACGAGTCTCGCGCAGATCTGCGGCTTCTCTAACCGAAGCGGAGTGGATGCCCCCGAAGGCGGCCCGGAGGGCGAGCCTTCGCCGGGTGGCGTGGTCCCGGTAACGGGTTTCGGATCGATCCACGACGACTCCGATTCGCCGCTGCATCCGCTCGCCGCGTATCGGCTCAGCCTCGAGCTCGGCGTCGAAAAGATGGAGGTCGACTCCGACTGGACGGAATTTCACGAGTGGAAAAAGACTTTCGACAAGAAACGCCTGCCGTCGCTGCCGAAGGTCCCCTACGGTTACAAGCTGCGGGGCTACCAGAAGAACGGGCTGACCTGGCTCTGGAGCCTCTACCACCGGGGGCTTTCAGCGCTTCTCGCCGACGAGATGGGCCTCGGCAAGACCCACCAGGTGCTTGCGCTGCTTTCTTCCTTTTACCGAGTAAAAAAGGGGAGACCCAAGCTTCCGTCCCTCGTCGTCGCGCCCACGTCGGTGATCGCGGCCTGGTCCCAGAAGCTCACGAAGTACAAGACCGGCCTGAAATGGCACGTATTCCACGGCGCGGGACGCAAGCTGCCTGACAAGGGCGTGGACCTGATCCTGACCACGTACGGGCTCCTCTATCGCGAGGAGGCGCTTCGCGAGCGCGAGTGGCACCTGGTCATTCTCGACGAGGCTCAGGCGATCAAGAACGCGGGTACGATCAGCTCTCGCGCGTCGCGCGCGCTGAAGGGGCGCTTCAAGATCGCGATGACGGGCACACCGGTCGAAAACCAGCCGGCGGATCTGTGGTCGCTCCAGGAGTTCCTGATTCCCGGGTATCTCGGGTCCCTTCCCAGGTTCAAGCGGCTCTACGGCTGGGGTCGGGAGCTTCCCTCGGATACTCGCGCGGCCTCGCTCCGGCGGATGATCTCGCCCTTCCTCCTGCGGCGAACGAAGGCCAAGGTGCTCAAGGAGCTGCCGGAGAAGACCGAGGAGGTCGTCCTCTGCGAGATGACGACTGCGCAGAAGATCGCCTACCGGGCGGTATTGAACGGTGCCGAAGCGGCGAAGGCCCGCGACAACCTCCAGAAGGGCGGAAAGATCGACTACGCCAACATCCTGGCGGTCCTCACGCGCCTCAAGCAGGCCTGCGACCATCCCCGACTCGCCGATTATGCGGCCGAAGCGGTTGCGCTCGAGGACCTGGATCCATCCCAGAGCGGAAAATGGGACACCCTGGAAGAGCTCATCAGCGAGGCCCTCGACTCGCGGCTGAAGGTCGTCGTCTTCAGTCAGTACCTGGGCGTGCTTGACCTGCTCGGCAGGGTGCTCCACACGAAGGGGGTCGGCTTCACTGAAATTCGGGGCGACACGGCGGACCGGGGCGCGAGGCTCAAGAAGTTCGCGGAAGACCCCAGCTGCCAGGTTTTTCTCTGCAGCCTGCTTGCGGGCGGGCTCGGCATCGATCTCACGTCGGCGAGCGTCTGCATCCATTTCGACCGCTGGTGGAACCCCGCCAAGGAGAACCAGGCCACCGACCGACTCCACCGCTACGGCCAGACCCGGGGCGTTCAGGTGTTCAAGCTTCAGATCCCCGGAACGGTCGAGGACCGGATCGCGAGCATCATCTCGTCGAAGGTGAAGTTGTCGGGCGCCTTGATCGAAGAGTCGTCGCTCGGCCTCAAGAGCTTCTCGCGCAAGGACCTGCTCTCGCTGCTCAACCCGGACGCGGACTTCGGAAAGCTTCCGGAGAGCACCTGAGTCAGTCCCAGGCGCTCAGGGAAGGCGGGCCACCCTCCACGCCTTCGAGTGACCAGTCAGTGCCGGGCCGATACGAGCGGTCGCTCGCGGAGACTCCGGCCGGAATGCCCGCGTCCTGGGGAGGCGAGAACCCTCCCTGGAGCCAGTGCCAGAGCTGCTCGTAGGCGATGTTCTCGAGGATCGGGGTGAGCGGGATCGCAGCCGGCGGTCCGGCGTTGCGGAAGTCGAAGTGCGCCTCGATAAGCACGCCGAACGGATTGAGCGCGTCGTTCGAGCTGCGCTGGAGGATCGCGCGGCTGCTTGAGTTGAGTGAGGTTTCGAAATCGCCCCGGTCATTGACCTCCTGCCCCTCGATGTAGATGCGTCCGTTCACGCACTTCAGGGGCGAGCCGCCGCAGGCGCGCACGATGCTGATGCGGGGGCGATCGAACGACTGGATACCGCCGATCATGGCCTGGGAGCCCGATGATATGGATAATCCGCTCCCTCCCTCAAAGCCCTCACCCACGATTCCGGATCCGATGCAGTGGCCATCAGTCGAAGCCGAGTGCAAGAGAGTTCGAGTGCGAGACGAACCCGACTCAGCCATCTCGATCGTCACCCGGGCACTCAGGTCGCTATGTCGGCCGAACGTCTCGTCCCATCCCGAGATCGTGTAGCAGTAGAGCCAGGGGACCCTGGCCGGGTCGTAGGCGGTCTCCGTCGGGCAGCCCGTGAGGCCGAGACTGGAGAAGACGGCGAGGACTACGACGGAGGCCGCCCGAGGTGCGCGTCGAAATTGAAACATGTGTCGAGTAAAGAGCAAGCCCCGTACCGGTACCCGCACGCGTCCAGGATGGACGGCACACTGAAGAGCCATTGATAAAAAAGAAGAAATTTACGTCAATGGGTACCGCGCGATCCTCTCACCGGCGGCGCTTCGAGCGGGTGCACAGAGCGTAGACACTGCTAGCCCGAACGTGGGGCTCGCATATGCGGGGCCCTCCCATCGGGGTTTTCAAATCCCGGGTGCTCCACTACCCTCTTCATCGCCAATGCCGACCACCCTCCGCACCGCGGTTCCCCAAGTGATCCTGCTGGCCGCATGGGGCCTGGCGGCCGCCGCGTCGCATGCGGATGAGCCCCAAGCCTCACCCGCGCCCGCGCCCTCAGCGCCCCAGGCCGAGACTGCAGCGCCGACCGCCTCCCCAACGCCCGCTCCTCGTCTCCTGACCTTCAGTCTGCCCACCGATGATGCGGCGAGCCCGCTTCAGGGCCAGGTGGACCTGCCCGAGGGCCTCGCCTGCACCGTCGGCGCACTCCGGCATGGCGCCGTGGTGCTCGTGCCTGGGACCGGCTGGTTTGACCGCGACGTCGACTTCGGCACGACCGGCACCGAGAAGGACCTGCTCTTCCGGGTCCTCGCGCAGGATCTGACGGCAAGGAGCGTGGTCGTTGGCCGTTTCGACACGCGCGGGGTGAGCTGCAGCCTCAAGACGGCCCCGAAGGGCACCGATCCAGCCAAGATCGTCGAGGCCTGCGCATCGCGCGAGGCCCGAAAGGGCATGAGCGCCGAGAAGGCCGCCGAGGATATCGCGCGCGTCCACGACCACCTTCGGGGCCTTCCCTGCGTGGACCCTGATCGGGTAGCGGTCTTCGCGCACTCCGAAGGCACGATTCACGTTTCTCGGCTCGTGGCCCGGAAACGCATCCGGCCCAACGCGCTGGTGTACCTGGGCATGGTAGCGACGAGCGCGAAGAAGATCGTGCACTGGCAGTCGGTCGACCGCACGCTCGCCCGGATCCGGCGCGCGACGAAGTCCTCCAGGCGTTTCAGCAACGTCGAACTGAAGAACCTTGGCTTCACGACCGGCCTGACCCGGAAGGGCTACTGGACGGAGGACGAAGCCCGCGTTCACCTCGAGGAGGCCTACGCGAGGAGACGGGCCGACGAGACGGCTCGTCCCGAAGACGAGCTTCACATGGGTTTCTGGCCCTATCGCTACTGGCGCATGTGGTGGAACGACGACGATGCCATCGCTCCCCTCCTCCGCGGCTTCGATGGCTGGATCACCGCCCATTTCGCGGGAGGAGACGAGAGTACGCCCGCGCATTTGGAAAGGGCGGCGCTCGAGGCCGTCTCGGACGATCTTGTCCACAAGCCGAAGCTCGTGACTCACGAGAAACTGGGTCACTCGCTGGGTGACGACGGTCTCATGGGACCGATGGACGAGGCCGCACGAAAAAAACTCGTAGACGACATCGTTCAATCCG